>DATEUF010000254.1:0-31237 GCA_035283325.1 Pyrinomonadaceae bacterium
ATAACGGTGTTCAATCCGGCGCCCAGTGGTGGCAGCACCACCGCCGTAGATCTGACGGTAAACAATCCGGCGCCATTACTCAGCAATATCTCGCCCACAAGCAAGATTGCTGGAGACGCCGACTTTGTGTTGACAGTCAACGGCACTAACTTCAACAGCAGTTCAGTGGTGCGGCTCAACGGAAATAACCGGCCCACAACATTAGTGAGCGCCACACAGTTAACCGCGCAAATTACGGCTGCCGACGTCGCTCTTGCCGGTACCGTCGCCATCACAGTCTTTAATCCGACTCCAGCGGGCGGTACGTCCAGCGCAGTCAATCTAACGGTCAACAATCCCGTACCGGCGCTAACGAGCATCTCACCCAGCACCAAGGTAGCGGGCGATGCTGCTTTCGTCGTGACTGTGAACGGCAATAACTTCAATGCCAGCTCGGTGGTGCGTTTCAATGGCAGCGATCGCGTGACAACGCTGGTTAACTCATCGCAGGTAACGGCGCAGATTGCTGCTGCGGATGTAATAACCGCCGGTCAATTTCCAATTACAGTTTTCAACGCTGCGCCTGGCGGCGGCAGCTCGAATGCCACCAATCTAATAGTCAACAACCCGGTGCCTGCCGTCGACACAATCAGTCCGAATTCGATGCTTGAGGGCAGTGCGGCATTCACTTTGACGGTTAACGGTTCACACTTTGTTAACGGGGCAGTCATTCAATGGAATGGCGGAGATAGGAACACGACGTTCGTTAATAACAGCCGGTTGACAGCGCAGATCTCCGCCGCAGACGTTGTAGCTTTGGGATCTGCTGCCATTGCGGTTAGAAACCCGCAACCAGGAGGTGGCTTATCCAATTCGGCAGCATTTACTGTAGAACCAAATAGTCGTGTAGTCACGTTAGTTGCCAGTAATGGTTCAGCCAACAGCTCAGTCATAGTTCCAGTAACCCTTTTCTCACAAGGTGATGAGAACGCAATAAGCTTTTCCATCTCGTTTGATACGTCACTATTGAGTAACCCTCAGGCAGTTGCGGGAAAAGATGCAGGTGGAGCAAGTGTGAGTACTAATACGAGTCAACTAGGCCAGGGTCATTACGGCGTGTCCATAATCTTGCCGGCAGGTCAGGCCTTTAGCGCAGGACTACGTGAGATCGTGAAAATCACCTTCACCACAGCGCCCGTTACAAGCCTGACCACTACCAATGTCACATTCATCGATCCGCCGGAGGTGAGGCGTGTGCTAGACACGGCAGGAGCAGACTTGGCGACGATTTACGGAAGCGGAATTGTGAGCATAACTACAGGCTATGAGGCTGACGTGGCGCCACGGCCGAACGGCACTAACACTGGCACGGTGTCCATTTCTGATTGGGTACAAGCGGGCCGCTTCTCGTCTGGTCTTGATGTCGCCAACGTCGGCAGCGAGTTTCAGAGAGCAGACTGCGCTCCCAAGAGCAGTTTGGGTAGCGGCAGCATCACCATCTCTGACTGGGTGCAGGCCGGCCGTTACGCTGCCGGCCTAGACGCTGTCGTCGCTGCGGGTGGTCCAACCGGGCCAGCGGCTCCGTTGACGGCAAACTCCAAGTCGTCAACTTCTACAATCGAGTCGGATGCTCTGCCTTCCACCACGGTGAGACTTATGGGTGGAGATGTGGCGACAGGCGAACAACGTCAGGTAAGCATTGAGGTTGATACGGAAGGTAACGAGAACGCTCTGGGCTTCAGCCTGATGTTCGATCCTGAGAAACTGAGCTTCGTCTCGGCTGAAAAGAGCGAAGAGTTGAGCTCAGCTACTCTCAATGTTAACGAACTCGAGACCAAGGAAGGTCGTGTGGGTATCGCTCTGGCTCTCCCTGCCGGTCAAACCTTTGGTCCCGGTACACATCAGGTGGTAACACTCACCTTTGCTGCCGCGGCTGGTGCGAGTGAGAAGATGCTGTTCGGCTTTGCCGACCAGCCCATCGCTCGCGAGGTCGTGGATATCAATGCCAACAGCATGAAGACCCTCTTCCAGGATCCGCTGGGAGGTACCAATCCGCTGGAGGAAGCCCAGTTCTTTGTGGCCCAGCACTATCTTGACTTCCTCGGCCGCACTGCCGATGCCGGCGGTCTCGAATACTGGACCCGCCAGATCACCGAGTGTGGTACGGATGCCGCTTGCATCGCCCAGCGGCGGATAGCTGTCAGCGCCTCCTTCTTCTCATCCGAGGAGTTTCAGCAAACTGGCTATAGTGTTTACCGGCTCTACAAAGCTGCCTACGGCCAGCGGCCCAGCTATCAGCAATTCAGCGCTGATCGCAGCCAACTGGTGGGTGGACCACAGTTGGCGGCCACCACGGCCGCCTTTGCCGAAGCCTTTGTGCAGCGGCCGGAATTCCTCCGCGCCTATCCACACTCGCTCTCATCAGAGGAGTTTGTGAACCGGCTCTTTGCCAGCGCCGGTGTGGAGCGCAGCTTCACGGCCCAGCGCCGGGCGACCACCGGTCTCAGCAACAAAACGCTGTCGCGGGCCCAGGTGCTGCTGGAGTTGATTGAGAGCAAGAGCTTCAAGGAGCGCGAGTACAATCCGGCCTTTGTCTTGATGCAATACTTTGGCTACTTACGGCGTGATCCGGACCAGGGCGGCTACGACTTCTGGTTGAATGTGCTCAACAACTTGGAGCCTGGAAACTATCGCGGCATGGTCTGCGCCTTTATCACGTCGCGCGAGTACCAGGAGCGCTTCAGCCCGATTGTCCCTCGCTCCAACCAGCAGTGTGGCCAGTGAGACGAGGGGAAAGGGCAAAGAGCAGAGAGCAAAGGGGAAGGGAAAGGGGAAGGGAAGGGGCGAAGGGCAAAAGGGCAAAGAGCTTTTTGCCCTTTGCCCCCCTTTCCCTGTTCCCCTGTGCCCCCTTGCCCTTTGCTCTTTGCCCTTTGCCCGTTCCACTTAAACCAGTGTTAAACAGGGCCTCAATTTTCTTAACTGATATCAGCCCTCCTGTAAAACCTGAGCTCCAATCGGACTATATGTATAAAGAGGTTAGAATAGGATTGTCTTCAGCCCCTTCCCAATTAGAACTAGCAGGCCTTGAGCTCCGGAATCTTCTAGCCGGGCGCTCGGCTGATTTAACAGTACTAGACACGTTGGATGCCGCAGCCAGGCACGTCATCGAAAGAGAACTGCTGGCCGCCATGTCGAGTCAGAATCTCGACGAACAGGAGCGGGCGCGCCAACTGTTCATCAACCGAGGCTATTTTGAGGGCGCGACCCGCGACCTGAGAACCTCCGAATCTGCTACTGAGCGCGTCGCCGCTGCTCGCAAACTCGGATTGCTTGGCAGCCAGTTCGCAACGGCCTACCTCGTCCCCGCACTCTTCGACCCTTCGCCGGAGGTTCGTGAAGCCACCGCAGAAGCACTGAGTCGCATTGATGACCCTTCCGTGGCAACCGGATCAATTAATGCACTCGTGAGCAATAAGACCGAAGCCGATTCGAGCGAATCAACCCTCGATGACGAAGGGAGAAGTAGCTCGAATGCGAGCCTTGAAGAGACGGAACGGGCGCGCCGGGATGCGGAGGAACGGCTCCAGTTAGAGGAAGAGAAGCTCCGACGTGCTAACGAACAACTCAGCCTTCGACTGGCAGAAGTTGAGACTGCGCGCCGGCAGACCAAGGACGAGGCTCGCCGCCGCACAGAGGAGCGCAAACGACTGCTGCGGGCAGAAGAGCTCTTGCGACTGGAAACAGAAACCCTGACGCGCACCACCGAAAAAGTAAATACTCGTTTTGCAGAAGTTGAAAAAGCTCGACGGAAGGCTAAAGAGGAAGCACAGAGGTTCAATAAGGAACAGAAGCGGCTGACAGCCGCGCAGGCAGCCAGGCGAGCCCAGGCCGAAAGAGAAAGATTAGAGGCCGAAGAGCAGTTGCGTGTGGAAGCAGAGGCCCTGCGTCATGCCAGAGAAGAGTTGAATGTTCGTTGTCAGGAAGTGGAGGCTGCGCGCCGGCAAGCCGACGAAGATGCGCGTCGCCTAATTGAGGAGATCAAGGACCTAGAAGCAAAGCAAACGGCTGCCCGCGAGGAAGCTGAGGCGTCACGACTGGAAGCCGAAGAGCGACTGCGAGCGGAGGGCGAGGCCCTAAGGCGTGCAATGGAAGACCTAGAGCGTGGTCGTGCGGAAACTGAATTGGCGCGACGCGACGTGGAGGAACAGGTACAAAGGTTGCTCGCCGAGCAGGAAGAACTACGCGTCCGCCAGGAGTCACAGCGAAGGCATCTTGAAGCTCTGCGGCTCGAAGCAGAAGAGCGGATGCAAGTGGACGCTGAGGCTCTCCGCCTTGCGACCGAGGAAGTTAACCTGCGTCGTAACGAACTTGAGGTCGCGCGCAGCCGAGCTCAGGAGGAACTCGAACGCCTCCAGACCGAGCAAAAGCAGACTGAAATCGATCGACAAGCCGAGACTGAACTGCTGAAGCGGGAGAGCCAGGAGCGTTTGCGCGCAGAGGAGGAGGCACTTCGACACGCGACTGAGGAACTTAACCTGCGTCGTGGAGAAGTGGAAGCAGCGCGGCGCCAGGCCACTGATGAGGAGCAGCAGCTTGCTGCCGAGCTTAAAGAGATCGAGGCCGCCTGCGCGGCTAGCCGCGCACAAGCTGAAACTTTACGGCTGGAATCCGAGGAACGGTTACGTGCCGACGGTGAAGCGCTGCGGAAGGCAAATGAAGAAGTAGACGCTCGTGCAGCGGAACTTGAGAACTTGCGTCGCCGGGCCGAAAAAGAGATCGAGCGGCGGAAAAAAGAGCAGAAGCAGGTAGAGAGAAGGGAAGCAGCTAAACGGGCTGAAGCTGAACGAGCAAGGCGGGAATCGGAAGAGCGGCTGCAAGTCGGCGCGGAAGCCCTGCGTCTCGCGAAGGACGAAGCAACTCGTCGCGCAGAGGAGTTGGAGGAAGCGCGGCGGCAGTTTGAGCAAGAAGCCCAGCGCCTTCTGCAGGAAAAGAACGATCTGCATGCGGCTGAAGCAGCGCGGTTGGCGGAGGTCGAGACGTCGCGGCTGGAGAGTGAAGAGCGCCTGCGCATGGAAGAGGAAGCACTGCGCCGTGCCAGGGAGGAAGTGGACCTTCGTTCTAAAGAAACTGAGACTGCGCGATTGCAGGCTGAAGAAGAAGTCGAGCGACTTCAAGAAGAACAGCGGCAGATTGAGGCAGCGGCAGCAGCTCGCCAAGGTGCTGCGCAAGCGCTCCAAGCGGAGGCTGAAAGTCGACTGCTGGCAGATACTGATTCGTTACGCCGGGCGCAGGAGGAGGTCGAGCTTCATTGTCAAGAACTGGAGAAGGCGCGTCGGCAGGTAGAGGAAGAGAGTGAACGGCTAGCGGCAGAGCGTAAACAGGTAGAGGCGTCGGCGTTTGCATTTCAAAGTGAAATTGAAAACTTGCGACTGGAAGCGGAGCAACGGGCGCAATCA
Organism: Pyrinomonadaceae bacterium; assembly: GCA_035283325.1. Lineage (GTDB taxonomy): Bacteria > Acidobacteriota > Blastocatellia > Pyrinomonadales > Pyrinomonadaceae > PSRF01. The sequence continues at coordinate 5,436 of DATEUF010000254.1, forward strand.
GAGGCCGAAACACTGCGTCGAGTACACGAAGAGATCAAACTGCGCACACAACAGCATCTCGATGAGATGAAGCAGCTTGAGGCGAGCGAAGCCGCAAGCAAAGCTGAAGCCCAACGACTGCAGTCGGAATCAGAAGAGGCCCTGCGCGTCGAGGCGGAAGCAGTGCGTTGCCTGACGGAGGAGATCAACCGTCGCAGCGACGAGCTCAAAACCGCGCGTCAAGAAATTGAGGATGAAAGACTACGGCTCGCTGAAGAGGAAAAGAAGATTCAGTCCGAAGCAGCGGCGCAAAGAGCCGCAGCCGAAGCTCAAAGGCTCAAAACGGAAGAGCGGTTGCAATCGGAAGCTGAGGCCCTGCGTGTTGATACTGAACAAGCAAAGCTTCGCTCTACCGAAATCAAAGAAGCGCAACTTAAACTCGAAGAAGAGCGGCAACGCCTTGCTGAGGAGGAGAAGCGGCTAACAGCAGCGAAAGCCGCTCACCAGGCCGAGCTCCAACAAGTCAGACGGGAAGCAGAACAACTGGATCAGGAGTTCGAAGAGAAGAGCCTTTGTCGCGCGGAGGTGGCGACTACTCGTTACAAGCTGGAGGAGGAAACCAGAAGACTGGCGGAAGAACAGGCCCAGTCAGCAGCGGCTGAAGCGGCCCGCAGTATCGAACTTGAGAAACTCCGCCAGGTAACGCAATCCCTTAATAGTGTGGTCGAGGAGATCAATGTGCGTCGGGGAGAGGTCGAGAGATTGCGACGCCGGGCCGAGGAAGCAACCCTACGACTTGCCAAAGAACAAACGCAAATGGAATTGAGGGAAGTGGCGCTCCTTGCCAAAGTTAGGAAAGCACGGCTCTTCCCAGATGCCGAAGAGGCTGAGACGAGTTCTGAATTGACTGGCCAGTCCCCAGTGATTGAGGAAGATACAATCAGGCTGGCCGAAGAACAGGCGCAAAGAATAGATGCGGCGAAGAAGGAGCTCCAAAAGAACAGTCCCGCTAAGGATGAGACTATCTCCCGGTCAAAGGCCCGACCACATCATCGCAAGAAGGCAAAAGCAAAGGAAGAGCTGACACCGGTTGTAGAAGATGAAGTTTCACTATTACCTGCCGCTATTGAGGCCGCCCTGAATTGTGACGACGCAAACTCGCGAGCTGCTGCCCTGGCCGAGCTTGCACAATCGGGAAACGCGAATGCTGTGAGCCGTATCACAAACTGCTTTGATGATGATTCGCCAAACGTTCGCAACGCCGCTGCCTCGGCGCTCTTTGATTTGAATCCACAAACGAGTCCCGAAACGTTTGATCAGGCTTTCGAAGAGGGATCTGAGGAGCGTCGGCAGAGAATCGGCGCCGCGATCGCTGCCTCTGGTCTGGCCACCAAAGCCATCAACAACCTGACCGGTGAGAATCGAGACGACACTTACATCGCCCTCTGCCTTCTTTTTGTGATGGCCAAGTCTGGGGGGATCGAGCCGTTGGCGCAAGCAATCGAGGAGCATGAGAGCTTCGAAGTTCGTCGGGCGGTAATAAAGCTACTCAGCTTGAGCGGACATGCCGAGATAGCCGCCACTGCGGCGAAGCGGCGTCTGATGAATCGGCAGGCTGCCACAGTTTCCGCCGCCTCATGACCTTTCCAGGACAGTGGCAATCCTGCCGCTGGCGCCAGTCTCCTGTACTTCTAGCGCAACCTTCATTATATTCCTCGCAAAACCACTCAAGAAAAGGGAGAGACTTATGAGCTCTACCGAACAGAGTCACCACGCTTATGCGGCGACGCTGTCCAGCACCGGTGACGAAGATGACAGCGAGCCTAATGTTCAAAGCCCCAACCAGCCAGAGGGCGGTAATATAGACAAAATCAGAGAAATCCTTTTTGGCGGCCAGATGAGGGATTACGAAAAAAGGTTTTCGCGATTGGAGGAACGCCTGATCAAAGACTCTGCCGAATTGCGCGAGGAAACTACTCGACTCTTCGCCACACTGGAAGCGTTCATCAAAAAAGAGATCGACGCGTTGACGGAGGGGTTAAATACGGAACGCTATAGCCGTGAGGGAACGATAAGTCTGCTGTCCCGAGAATTGCATGAAACGCGCGACGTGCTGGCTGCTAAACTCCAACAGTCACTCGAGCTAAACACAAGAGCCCACCGCGAGCTGCGGCAGCAGATCCTGGACCAGTCGCGGGGACTGGCAGAGGAAATGAGACGAAAGTACGATGAGCTTGCGGCGAACCTGAACCGGCAGATTGCCGAGCTAAGCCAGGAAAAAACTGATCGCGCCTCACTTTCGGCGTTGTTCACCGAGGTGGCGATGCGTTTGAATAGCGAGTTTAAGATACCAGGGGATCGCTGACATCCTAACGCCGAAACATTCGCGGATTCTTCTCAAGTAGCGCACCGCATTCATGACAGACTCTAACGCAGAAGGTTTACTCGACAGCGTCGAGAGCCAGACGACATTGTCTGACGAAGAGGGCATGGCCACGCTCCGCAGTCTGGTGCTGGGTCCTGCGGAGGCGCAGATAGCCGAAGTTCACGCTCGGCTCGCGGACCCCAACCGACAACTGGAGGAAGTTAGTCATGTGCTTCCTGCTGCGATTGCTATTCGCTCTCGGCGCGACAGCGAACTCACCGAGGCCCTTGCCCCCACCGTGGCAGCGGCCGTTGAAAGATCCGTACGCAAGGATCCAAAGCCGCTCGTAGATGCCATCTTCCCGCTAATGGGGCCGGCGATTAGGAAAGCAATCGCTGCCGCGCTAAGTGGCATGGTCCAATCATTCAATTACAGCCTCAGCCACAGTCTTTCGTTCAAAGGTCTGCGCTGGCGGTTCGAATCGATGAGGACCGGCAAGCCTTTTGGTGAGGTAGTCCTGCTGCACACATTGCTCTACCGCGTCGAACAGGTCTTTCTTATTCACAAGGAGACTGGCTTGTTACTGCATGAAGTCTCCGCTCCCGGAGTCACGAAGCAGGATCCGGACATGGTCTCGGCAATGCTGACGGCCATCCAGGATTTTGTTCATGACTCCTTCGCTGCTCCGCGCGGCGATCAGTTGGAAACTCTCCAGGTAGGAGAACTCACAGTGTGGGTCGAGCAAGGTCCATCGGCAGTGCTTGCGGCAGTAATCCGGGGCAATGCGCCGCAAGAGCTTCGAACGATCTTTCAGGAAACGCTCGAGAGAATTCACCTTGAATTTGGGGATGCCCTGGGCCAGTTCAAAGGTGACGCTGCTCCGTTTGCGGAGGCTGCTCCGCTCCTCGAAAATTGTCTCCAGTCACAACTTGATTCCACCCAGCGGGCAGCTGCGCGCAAGCTCACTCCATTTTCGGTGATTGTCAGCATCTTGCTTGTGTTGCTACTGGTTTGGGGATTCTTCTGGTTGCGCGAGAGGCGCCGTTGGAATGCCGCTGTGGAGAGGTTGAGGAGCGAACCGGGAATTGTGGTTACCAATGCAGAAAAGCAAGGCGGGTCGTATGTGCTTAACGGCCTGCGTGATCCGTTGTCGCATGATCCGCAACTGATTCTGCAGGAGTTCAAGATTGACCCGAAGACCGTTGCCAGTCGTTGGGAGCCGTTTTACGCACTTTCGCCTGAATTCCTACTGGCGAGGGCGAAAAGTTACTTAAACCCGCCGAATACCGTAGAGTTGAGCATGCAGGATGGTGTACTCCAGGCGGAGGGTTTTGCGCTGCACCAATGGGTCGTCACGGCGCGTCAGGCAGTTCGCTTATTGCCAGGACCTGTCCAGTTTCGCGAAGACAATTTGCTCGACCTCAATCGCATCGAGGACCCACTGCTGCTGTTTCAATTTGATAGCTCGGCCCTTGTACCCGGCCAGGAAGAGAAACTGAAGCTGCTGGCGGCCGACATCGGGCGCTTGCAAGCCGAGGCGCAGCGCTTGCACAAGAACGTGGTACTGGAGATTTCAGGGCATACTGACGGCAGCGGCACAGAAGCCCGCAACAGAACGCTCAGCCTGGAGCGAGCGCAGACCATTGCCGACACATTACGAACGATGCTGCCTCAATTGGACAATGTGAATGTCAAGGCTGTGGGATCTGAAGAAAGATTGTATCAGGAGATCACAGAAGCTGATCGAGCAACAAACCGAAATGTGACCTTTAAAGTTATTGTGAGCGAAGCTCAATAGAGAGGCGCTCTCCTTTATGATCCAAAAAAAAATCTGCATGCTGGGTACGTTTACTGTGGGCAAGACAAGCCTGGTGAGACGTTTCGTCGAAAGCATCTATTCTGATGAATACCAAACTACGGTGGGCGTAAAGATCGATAAGAAGGTTGTGCAGGTTGGCGATCAGGAAACTATGCTGCTGTTGTGGGATCTTCAGGGAGAAGAATCCGTGCAAGACTTGCGCAGGACATATCTGCGCGGAGCTGCCGGCTATCTCCTGGTAGCCGATGGGACGCGGCGAGACACATTTTATAAAACTCGAGCGATTCAGGCCGCGGTGGAAGAAACCCTGGGAGCGGTACCATTTCTGCTGCTGATTAACAAATACGATCTAAGGGATCAATGGATTTTGGAAACGCAAGAGATAGAAGAGGTGGCGAACAGTGGCTGGCAGGTGATAATGACTAGCGCCAAAGACGGCCTGGGTGTAGAAGAGGCATTTCTCACGCTCGCTCAAAAAATGCTGGAGACTTAAATGTCCGAATTTCCTGCGCCTATACGGGATTTTGTGTTGGCTCTGACTCTTGAGAAGCGCCTTGCTGCGTATCTACTGGTTGCTGATGATAATACGGTAAGCGAATGGGGCGGCAATCTCGATGCTTATAACATCACCGAAGTAGAGAAGAACGTAGACTTGGACCAACAGGTCTACTTTCTGGCAGGCCTGCTTCCGCTTGATGATAAGAATATCTTTCTTCCCTCAGTAAAGATTGAAGGCGGAGTTTATGCCGACATCTATCTCTTTCGGGGCGCGCAGGGCACGTGGGTGTTGCTCCTGGATGCTTCGCCTGCAACGATTGAACAGCGGCGCCTGCAGCAGAAAGTTCACGATCTCAATCTTCAGGTAATCGCACTCGAGCAGAAAGACTCGTAGCTACATCTGCCCACTGCGGCCCGTCGCGCTGACGGGAATCCGAGAGGTAGAGTCAACATCGATTTTCGTTAGGCTCAACTAGATCCCACCTTTGGAGTCATCTCGCAGGGGCAATTCTAATAAAGTTGCTTTGGACGCCTCACTCCCCGTACACTGGCTCGTTGGTTAACCGCGCCGGCCAACCATAACCCACCTCAGACAGGAGAAAAATATGTCCTCCCAATTGAAAGTGCTTCTCATAACCCTTACTGTCGTCTTCTCCTCCATCCAGGTCACCAGGCCAGTACAGGCCCAGAGCGCGACGCAAGGCCAATTACCGGCGAAGGCCGCTGAGAAGCCCACGTCCTCACCTGTATCCCCGGAACGACTCCCCGACTATTCCCAGGAAGCCTTTGTCATCGAGTCTATGAAGATGAAGTTTCGTTTTGAGAAAGATGGAACTGGGGAGCGCGAACTCAGCCTGCGGGTGAAAGTCCAAAGCGACGCTGGTGTAGAAGGATTTGGACAACTCGTCTTTGCCTACAGCTCGGCGAACGAGAAACTCGATATAGTGAACGTCAGTGTTCGCAAAGCTGACGGGAGCGTCGTAACAGCATCCGCCAACGACATTCAGGATCTGACTGCGCCAATCTCACGAGAAGCACCGGTCTATACCGACCTGAGGCAAAAGCACGTCACAGTGCCAGGACTGAGGCCCGGCGATACGCTGCAATATCACGTCATCTGGCAAGTACACACACCGTTGGCGCCGAATCATTTCTGGCTGGAGCACAGTTTTATCACGAAGAATCTAATCGTGCTTGACGAGCAGCTCGAAGTCGACATTCCCAGCAACAGTAGTGTCAGGCTCAAAAACGAGCCCGGGCTTGATCCCTCGATTGAGGACAAGGAAGGAAGGCGGCACTACACGTGGAAACACGCTAATCTTAAACGCGAAGACAAAGAAGAAGAAACCGCGAAGCAGAAAGAGCAAGACGAGGAACCTAAACCGCCCTCAGTGCAAATGACCACGTTCCAGAACTGGAGCGAGGTGGGTCGATGGTATGAGAGCCTCGAACGTGACAGGATCACGCCCGATGAAAAGATTCGCGCGAAAGTCGACGAGCTGGTGAGCGGCCGGAGCAACGACCGAGACAAGATCGAGGCTCTTTACGAATTCGTGGCGAAGAATTTTCGCTACGTCAGCTTGTCGCTGGGACAGGGTCGTTACCAGCCACACGCAGCGTCAGACGTGTGGGCAAACCAGTATGGCGACTGCAAAGACAAGCACACGCTCTTGGCGTCAATGTTAGAGGCGGCGGGTCTGCGGGGTTATCCGGCGCTAATGAACTCCGGGCGCCAGATTGACCCCGACGTCCCTTCGCCCGGGCAGTTTAATCACATCATCACTGCGGTTCCTCTTGCGGGCGAAACTCTCTGGATGGATACAACAGCTGAGGTGGCGCCCTTCCGATTACTATCGCCGGTCTTGCGCGATAAGAAAGCCCTGGTAGTTTCTGCGAATGGACCCGCCCGGTTGGAAACAACGCCGGCAGAGCCCCCATTCCTCTCCAGCGAAGTAGTTGAGATACAAGGCCAGGTGAGCGATCTCGGGAAGCTGTCCGGACACACCCACATGACACTGCGGGGCGATTCGGAGATGCTCTTCCGCAATATGTTCCGCAAAACGCCGCAAAGTGACTGGAAGCGAATTGGGTACATCATTTCTACTGTGGGAGGACTTCGTGGCCAGGAAGTGAGCGAAATAAAGGTCAGTGATCCTGCCGCGCTGGAAAAACCATTTGAAATCGACTTTGATTTCTCCAACGACGGCTTTCTCGATTGGTCGAGCAAGAAGGCGAAGTTAAACATACCACTTCCCGCCGTAAATCTAGTGAGCGTGAATGCCGATAAGCTGGAAAGTTCCAAGCCGATCCAGCTTGGCCCGCCAATTGATATAACGTATCGCTTGAAACTTACACTGCCGGAAAAGTATCAGACACGCATTCCAGTGCCGCTGAGGGTGACAAGAGATTATGCGGAATACAGCTCGACCTACAAACTGGAGGGCAATAGCCTGCTAGCCGAACGCAGGTTTCGCCTGCGGCAGCACGAGCTGCCGTCGGCGCGCACACAGGATTACATTGCCTTCGTCGCCGCTACCCATGCCGACGAGGCCCAGACTCTTTCAGTGGAAACGGAGGTGGCCGGTACACCGGCCATCTCGGCCACAGTAAAGGTGGAAGAACTCATGCAAGCAGCAGAGGCTGCCGCTAACAACGCGAACTATCCACTGGTAGAAGAATTGCTGAAACGGGTGCTGGAAAAGGATCCGAAGCAAAAAGATGTCAGACGCCAACTTGCCTGGGCGCTATTCGCACAACGAAAGTATGACGCGGCGATTGACGCATTGCGGGAGCAGACGAAGATCAATCCGTTCGACGACTATTCCTACAACTTGCTTGGCCGTGTTTTCTGGCAACAGCAGAAATACCCAGACGCCGAAGTCGCATTTCGCAAACAGCTTGAGGTTACACCGCTTGATAAGGAAGCTCATGCCAATCTGGGCCAAATGCTCGTCGAGTGGCGAAAGTTCAAAGAGGCCGTGCCGGAACTGGAGCAGGCTATAGCGTTGAATCCAGAAAGCGAGATGCTTTACGTCACCCTGGGACACGCCTATCTAAGCGTCGGCGAAGCTGCAAAGGCCACCGCCGCATTTGATCAGGCTATCAAACTGGCTCCTGGACCAGTTGTTTGGAACAACGTATCTTACAATCTCGCGCTCAGCAAGGTGCAGCTTGACAAGGCCCAGCAGTATGCGGAATCGGCGGTGACGGCGACTGCGACCGAGTTGCGAAATCTGGAACTCGAACAGCTTACGACGCAAGACCTTTACCGCGTGGCCTCGATTGCTGCTTACTGGGACACGCTTGGCTGGGTACATTACCAAAAAGGCAATCTAGACGTGGCCGAGAAGTACATCAGCGCGGCCTTGGTCCTCGCTCAACATAGCGAGGTTGCCTCCCACCTGGCTGAGATACTGGAAAAGCGTGGCAAGAACGAAGAAGCCATACGCATGTACGCACTCGCCGCCGTTGCCGATCGTTTGGTTCCAGAGGCCAGCGAAGGATTAAACAGGCTGGCTGGCAAAGAAAAGAGTGCAGAGCTCTTGAGGAAGGCGCAGGGCGAGCTAATGAATGCTCGAACGATCAGCCTGGGTCCAGTCGCTAAGGGTGTAAAGGGAACCACCGAGGCCCAGTTTTACGTGATGTTGGTCCCTGGCGCATCAGGAGTTGCGCAGGTTGCCGAAATTAAGTTTATCCGTGGCGATGAAAAACTAAGGCCTCTTGGCGCTGCACTGAAGGGAGCTAACTTCAATTTCATTTTCCCTGATGACATGAGGACGAAGGTGATCCGGCGGGGCACATTCTTTTGTCAGGCGGGGACTGGTGAGTGCTCTTTCATCATGATCAGTCCGGAGCTAATTACGTCGGTGGATTAAGCCAAGGCTTGTCACAATTCGTCGAAGTGCATTTGGTTGCGGTGTGAGCCATGCTATGAAGTTCAAGGGATTGAACTGGCAAATATGGGCAGGATTCCTGCTCAGCTTTGTAGCCTTTGTGAGTTATCCCTTTGTCTTTGTCAGGTTTCCCGCAACGCGCGATTTTCCCTGGGCCAACCTGCTGCTGTTCTTACTTGCAGTGGTGCTTGTATTCATTGGAGTTCGACGTGCATTCGCCCCCGAAAGACGTCGACGATTGAAGGTACTGACTACTCTCCTTGCGACGCTGAGTGGCCTGATTCTCGCAGCTTTTATTTTTACATTCTTTATTGCGGCGAGGTGGTTGCCCACTTCTCGCGGCGCCCCCCATGTCGGACAGAAAGCGCCGGGGTTTAGTCTTAGTGATACGAATGGGCGGCAGGTATCGCTTGCGGAGCTCCTCTCGTCACCTGTCAAGGGAAGACCACCGAGGGGCGTGCTGCTTGTCTTCTATCGTGGTTATTGGTGACCTTCGTGTAACTCCGAGTTACGGAGCATTGAGCAAAGCCTGGACAAATTTCACGAGGTGGGAATTCGTCCCGTCGCTATTTCCGTCGATAGCCATGAAGTCACGCGCGAGCTTTGTCTGAACGAAGGCTACACTTACACTTTTCTTTCCGATCCCAAAGCGGAAGCGATTCGTCGCTATGACCTGGTTCACACGGGCGCGGGCGAGAATGGGCAGGATATTGCGCGACCGGCTGAGTTGCTGTTGGATTCATCCGGGACAGTGCGCTGGGTGAACCTCACCGAAAATTACTGGGTTCGGGCCCGGCCGGAACAGATTCTCGAAGCGGCAAAAGCGCTTGACTAAAGGCAGCGATCTTATGGCACGGATTTATCGAATTTCCGCGAAATTATATGTAATCACGCCGGTAACCTTGACAGGCTCTCCATCAAGGGAGGTCGGAGTGAACCTTGCTTTGCGCGCGGCTTCAACACAAACAGCCTGCAATAAGGGATGACCAGCTACAGCGTGGGCCGAAATGACCGATCCCTCTTCGTCTATCAATACTTGTACCTGCACTGTTCCGGAGGCATGTGCAGCTTTTGCTATCGGTGGATATGGGGGACGAGGTAGTTCGACAGCCCTGCCATTGAGAACGCCGCCTTCGATTCTTTTTGACGCTCCAGATGTCTGCTGCTCTTCTGGCACATCCATCACACCCGTTCCGATGATGACCGCGTCAACCTTCAAACTCGAGCGAATCTTCTGCCATGCCGAAGTTCCCTGCAACTCGTCCTTATCCGCTCTAAGAAACACTAGATTAATAAAACGCAACCCCTTTCGCAGAGAATAAATCTCGGCTGTAGTCGCACTTTTCGAATCCCCGCGTAAACGAACGCCGTCTGCTTTGAGCCCTGCTACGTCGATTTGTATCGGGGTACGTTCAGGCTCATTGTCTGAACCGGCCAATCTGAGCCCAATCTCTTTCACCAGTGGCTCAGTAATGTTCTGCTGAGCTGCCCCCAGATCTTTCCGACGGGTTAAATCACGCTGGGCAATTAGCATGATCTGTAGGGATGTACCTGGTCGGGTGATGACCAGATGCTGTGCGCGCTCAGTGCTCTTGTCGGCTATCGTCCAACCCTCAGGATAGTCAAAATAGAGTCCGTCATCTGCAAAGCTCTGCGTGATAACAGGAGGCGTTTGAGCAAGGACTGACAAGCTCATAACGGAGATGATGATCGTGAATCCGATCGTATCACTTAGGGATCTCATACTTTTCTCCTCCGGCTGAGTGGCAAGTTGAGTATTCAGGAGAACTAGCCATGCTGGTGTCTTTATGTTAACGCAGCAAAATCTTGATTGTACGTGCCAGTTTCAGGGTGTGGTGATCCGGCCCAAGTTGATATCCATCCTCGATGTCCCAGATGGCCGAAAGCACTGCCTGCGCAAACGCCCAGGCCAGCGCCCGGTCATAATCCAGGTGCAGAATGCTTGCCAGACGTTCGAGCCTCCGTTCAATCGTTGACGTCGAGGCAAATAGATCAACTTGCTCGGTTGGATTTCTTAGCATCGCGCCAACTTCGTACTCAACTTCGCCTACTACGCCCTTTGGATCTATTGCTACCCAACCACGGCTTGAGTCAAAAAGAACGTTGTAGTGGTGGAGATCACCGTGCAGCAGCATTGTTGTTTTCTGTGAAGTGGCGAGGCTTTGATACAACTCACGGGCTTCGTTTAGCAACGACTCATCAATCCGGTTGTCGCCGGTGTGTAGATAACGATCGAAACCCTGCGCCCAATCCAACACTGTTGGGCAATGTTCCGGCGCCGCGTGATGTGCCATCCGCAGCATCACCTCGGATAGAATTTGGGTTGCTTCTTCATCCTTGCCAAGCTGCACGAGTTCCACCAATTGTTTTCCAGGCTCCAGCCGCTCAAGCAATATTGCTCCTCTGTCAAATTCAAGGACTCTAACGGCGCCGTGGCCGGCAAACGCCCGCAAAACTTCTCCTGCGCGCAATTCATCACCGCGTTGCTTGGATATCTTCAGAACCACGGGTGAGCTGCGACGCATGCCTGAAGCCAGCAACGAACCTGGTGTTTCCCAGATGTGCTCGATATTTACGTCCCACTGATGGGCTCTGGCTCTAAGATGGTCCACAGATTACGCAGATTTATTTAGTCGGATGCCCTGCCAAACGGTGTACTGACATACGGTTAATCAGCCGCGAGTTAGTAGACATCGGAGCAACTCGCCGCTTTAACAAGCTGTTGATTTGGTGCCCATGGCCTCGATGGTTAGTCCGCGTAAACCGGTAAGTGACGCCTGACCGAAGTATGTGATCCCGAATAATAAAACGAAGTTTACGCCACGTCATTGTTTCCTTCGTGCCGTTTCGGGTGATTTTGTGGATCGATCTTAGCCTACAAAATTGAATCCACGAAAACACACTAAAAGACACCAAAAAATAAACGAGTTGTCATTCGTGAACAGAGAGAGCTCCCCTACAGTCGGTTTGCCAGGTCCCGCACCTTTGCACCCAGGCGTTCATCTCCAACACGCGCAGCCATCGACGTAAAAGAGTCAGTCGGTCCCTTCCAACACAGGTCCTCCACACTGCGCAAGAGCGATGCAGATTGAGAGCGAAGGGGCGCGTCAATTCGCAGCGTCGCGAGGCCCTTGAAGAGCAACGCGCGCTCACGGTTTGCGGCAAGCACATCTAAGGGAAATTGTTCGATGTGGCCGTAACGGTTTATCAGTGTCGCCGCTGTCTTACGTCCCAGACCAGCGACCCCGGGATAGCCATCAGCCGCATCACCCACAAGTGCGAGGTAATCAGGTATGAACTCGGGCGCAACACCAAACTTCGCCCGGACGCCCTCTGCATCACGAATCTGGCCGCTTCTACGATCGACTTGCACCACGTGCTCACCTACGACGCATTGTGCAAGGTCTTTATCCGGTGTCCAGATACAAACCTTCTGTACCCGCTTGTCCCTGGCAACAAGTTGGGCTGCAGACGCGAGCGCATCGTCAGCCTCAAACTCGACCATGGGCCACACGACGACGCCCATCGACGCAAGTGCCTCTTCGAGTGGCTGAAATTGTGCGTAAAGCGTGGGTTCAATGCCTGCTCCGGTCTTGTAGCCGGGCCATAAACCGTTACGAAACGACTCGATTACGTGGTCGGTAGCGACCCCAATGTGCGTCGCCCCATCCTCGATCATTTTGGCTACCATACGGAGCACACCGCTTACGGCCCCAAAAGGCGGATCGCTCTTTTTGAAGCGCCGGATGCCATAGAAATGACGAAACAGTTCGTAGGTACCGTCGATGAGGTGGATGATCATTAAGGACCCGTGGCTTCGCGTGGGCGAAGTGGTGCCATTCGCGACCGGCCGTACGCGACGAATGCAGCAAGAAGGCCCACCACGAGCGGGAATACTGCCTGCGCCGCACCATCGCCAATGAACGTGAGGACCGTAGCGCCGATCATGATGATGACCAAGCCAACGGCGGCCAGCGGTGTAAGCCCCGGGCGCATTCGCAATAGTCCGGGGAGGATTAAACCAAGCCCGCCAAGAACCTCGCAGACGCCGATGAACCGGACTAACAGACCCGGCAGATGCACCTGGTTGGGCGATCCCATACCCGTCAGCACATCGATCGGTAGCACCAGTTTCGTTCCACCCGCGAAAAGAAAGAGCAGCGTGAGTAGGATTTGGATGATCCAAAGCACAATATTCATGATTTGCTTAACCTATCCTCTACGGTTTCTTACAAGACGTGAGAGAGTTTACTCCTTTCTCATTTCGCACGCAGGCCGTCACGCCAAAGCTGGGGTTTACGTGGGTCCCTGATAGAGACCGAGAATATTTCCCGCCGGATCACTAGTTTCCTTCATAAGCCTGCTTCAATTTGTTAATGTCAAGCTTGCTCATTTGCAGCATTGCTTCCATGACTCTTTTCGCCTTCTCTGGATCCTTGTCTTGTCCCAGCTCGATCAAGGCATTGGGGACAATCTGCCAGGACAAGCCATATTTGTCTTTTAGCCAGCCGCATTGTGATTTCTGCCCGCCGGCTGATAGCTTCTCCCAGTACTCATCCACTTCTTCCTGCGTTTCGCAGTGGACCACGAGTGAAATGGCCTCAGTAAACTTGAAATGCGGTCCGCCGTTTAAGGCCGTGAATTCCTGTCCGTAAAGCTGGAAAGATGCGGTCATTACCGTTCCCTTTGGTCCCGGCCCGGCATCTCCATAGCGCGAGACGGTCAAAACCTTTGAATTTGGAAAAATCGAAACGTAAAAATTCACTGCTTCTTCCGCATTATTATCAAACCAGAGGAATGGCGTGATCTTTTGCCTGGTTGGTTTTACGCTCTCGGTTGCTGTCGTTGTCGCTGCTCCTTTGGACTCTGCAATTGTCATCATCCTCTCCTTTTTCTGTTGTTCACCAGCTTCCGATCCGCACGGTGCCGGCCGGTTGCTGAATAGTCAGTAGGCACACTGCGCGTAATGGTTATAGATATCCCGCAACAGTGAACTGAAGTACCTATCCACCGGCGATGGCCCCAATGATGTAAAACGGCTCCGCCCCCGATGCGACCGCTGCGGCCAGCGGTTTATCCGGCGGCTCATGGGTCAAGTCCTCTCCGCAGGCGAAGAAACGCAGGAACGGCCGGCGCTCTCCCGTCACGTGATCACGGATTGTGCCGCGGAGCATCGGATAGCGGGTCTCGAGCGCGTCGAGGATCGCGCGCCGGGTGACTTCGCCCTCGACCTGGAGCTCTACATCTCCCCTAACACCGGCAAGCGTTCGCAGATGGGGTGGAAGTACTACCAGAATCATGGAAGTGTCTGGACCTCCACTGAAAGCACGGCCGGCAAATCTCGAGTAATGGGGACCCAACTGTCGCCGGCATTGGCCGATGCGTATACCTGCCCTCCGGTAGTGCCGAAATACACGCCGCACGAGTCAAGCGAGTCGACAGCCATTGCGTCGCGAAGTACATTCACGTAGCAATCACTCTGCGGCAGGCCTTTACTGAGCGCCTCCCAATCGTTTCCCCCTGAGCGGCTGCGATAAACACGCAGCTTACCTTCATGTACATAGTGCTCTGAATCACTTTTGATCGGCACGACAAAGATAGTGTCGGGTTCGTGCGCGTGAACATCAATCACGAATCCGAAGTCGGTCGGCAAGTTCCCGCTGACCTCATGCCATGACTCGCCGGCGTCATCGCTCCGCATAACGTCCCAGTGCTTCTGCATGAATAGCACGTTCGGGCGCGCCGGATGCATCGCAACGTGGTGAACGCAGTGGCCCACCTCGGCGGTCGGATCGGGGATGTACAGTGAGTGCAGTCCGCGGTTGATTGGCTTCCATGTCTTGCCGCCGTCATCGGTACGGAAAGCTCCCGCCGCCGAGATAGCGACATACATCCGCTGCGGATTGCTCGGATCAAGAATTATCGTGTGGAGGCACATGCCCCCGGCGCCGGGCTGCCACTTAGAACCGGTACCATGACCGCGCAGTCCGGCCAGCTCCTGCCAGTTTTGGCCGCCGTCTGTGGATCGAAACAATGCAGCGTCTTCCACCCCGGCATAGACCGTGTTCGCGTCAGTGAGCGAGGGCTCAAGGTGCCATACCCGCTTGAACTCCCAGGGATGAGCTGTGCCGTCATACCATTGGTGCGTAGTCAGGGGTTTGCCGGTTTCCGGAGAAGTATCATAAACAAACTTGTTGCTCTCGCCCTTCGGCATACCGTCCGGGGTGGTGGTTGGTTCGCCAGGCGGTGTCCCGGGTTGGTACCACGTTTTGCCGCCGTCGTCTGAGCATTGAATGATCTGACCAAACCAGCCACTAGTCTGTGATGCAAACAGCCGATTCGGCTCGGTGGGTGATCCTTTCAGGTGATAAATCTCCCAACCTGCGAAATGCGGTCCGCTAATGTCCCATTTTTCGCGTTTGCCGTCCGACGTTAAAATGAACGCGCCCTTGCGCGTTCCTACCAACACTCGTACCTTGCTCATCTCGCTCTCCTACTCTTTCAATTTTTTGAACTGTTCAAATTTCGCTGCCGCGCAGAGTCAAGTCCTGCGCAACGTTTGACCCCCGATCTATCGCGCCAAGCGTGCTGGTGGACTAGCCATTCTGATGGTGTCGTCCAGAATTACGTAATAGCCATCGCGTTGTTCACTTATTTATTTGTGTGCCTCCACAAGTAAGTCGAACGGAGAACGCCATGATCGACACATCAAGCAGAAAAACTCAAGCGGGCAAAACGCAGGCTTCTCCCCATTCTGATGCATGTTTTTGGCCTCAAGTGTTCTCGCGCAGAACCCGCTGAGACGAGAATGAGTCTGATTCTCTGTATGTGCTCGCAATGACGAATGGTTTGCAGAACCTCTTGGCAAACGGGAACAGTGAGTTGTCTCTTCATGACGTAGTCTCCAGATTGGGGGGTCGGAAAGCGCGCATACGCTAGTGCTGTTCACGGCTGGTTGTCAATGTCTCTTGTAAACCACGCCCGCCTTCATCACAAATACAACCCGCCGGACGGCAGTAATGTCCTTTAATGGATCTCCATCAAGCGCGATGATGTCAGCCTGCAGACCGGGCGCAATCGAGCCAATCTGATCGGCCATCCCTAGTGCTTCCCCCGCCAATGAGTTGGCCGAAACCATTGCCGACATTGGGTCAACTCCCACGTCGCGTACGCGATCTATGAACTCTTCCGCGTTGCGCCCATGCGAACCAGCCAGAGCGTCCGAACCGAAAACGATCTTCAGGCCTGGGATCTTTACGGCACGTTGCATGAACTCGTGATACATCGGAATAATCTTCTCAATCATTGGAAACGCTTGTTCTGGGAAGCCAGGTGTACCGACAAACTTCTCCTTATTCAGAAGATAGTTTTCCATCACGAGTCCGGCCTGGGGATCCAGCCAGGTGCCCTTCGCGGCCATCAATCTCAGATCATCTTCAGACGCCAGCGTGCCATGCTCTACCTCCGTACAGCCGGCAAGCGTCGCAGCTCTTACAGCGTCTTTGTAGGCGTGCACGAGCGTGCGCAAGCCCTGCTTTTTCGCCTCGTCACAGGCCGCGTTGAGTTGCTCTTGCGAAAGCGTCATCTCGCTGCGGCTAATGCTGGCCGCCGCAAGAATCTTGATCAGGTCTGCTCCTGCATCCTTTTGCTTTATTACGTAAGCGCGAATTTCATCTGGGGTGCCGGTCTGCTCTCCTCGTCCTATCAGCGGTTCGACGGCCGTCAGAATGCGTGGGCCAGGGAGCATGCCCTTGGCAATGGCATCGCGCAAGGGAATGTCTGCCGGTGAGCCAACGCTCTGCACAGTAGTAAAGCCTGCCATCAGCGTGACCCATGCGTTCGAGGCCGCTTGATACGCAGCTTCTGGTGTTGTCCCACCCGAGCCTGCATTCTTCCCGTCTTTCCCGAAGCTCCAAGTAATGTGCACGTGAGAGTCGATCCAGCCAGGCAGAACCGTCAGTCCCCGCAGATCGTAGTCAACCGGACCGGCCTTTGGGTCGATAGCAACAATCTTCGAGCGCTCGACTACGATCCGAGTGTCATGCAGCACACGCCCTTTGCCATCAAGGACGGTACTCGCTGCAATAACAATGCGATTGTTGTGCGCTGGCGTCTTTGAAGAGATTCGTTGCGAGAAGGTGCAGGCGCCAGTGACAGTGTTTCCATCACGGGTCTAATCTCGATGGTCCCTACACGCGCGGGCGGAATTCTTTCTGCTATGCCGATGGCTTCGTCCAAATCTTTCGCCTCAATCAGGTAATAGCCGCCGAGCTGTTCGCGTGTCTCAGCAAATGGGCCGTCGGTCACAAGGCGTTTTCCTTCGCGTACGCGGACGCTGGTTGCAGTCGCCACCGGATGCAACGGGCTTGCGTCCAGGTACTGCCCTCCTGAGTTGAGATCTTGCGCGAGTTGTGCCGACTCCATATAGCAATGCTCTCGCTGCTCTTCGGTCATCGCGTTTTCATCGAGATAAACCAGCAACATGTATTTCATTTGTGTTCCTCCATCTGTATATCGAACAGGGGGGGCCCACATCGACACCCTGCCGAAAAGTTTTTTATTATCGTACATGCTTCCTAACGCAAATGCGGCCGTGGATGAGCTGTATCGCGCAGATTGGGGCCGGATTATTGCCACATTGATTGGACACTTTGGCGACTTTGAGCTGGCCGAAGATGCAGCACAGGAAGCCTTTGTTGCCGCAGTGCATCAATGGCGGACTGACGGTGTTCCAGAATTCCCGCGGGCGTGGATTGTCCAGACGGCAAAACACAAAGCCATCGATCGCCTCCGTCGCCAGACGCGCCTCCAGGAAAAACTTGCATCGCTCGCGCAGTCTCCGTTGAGCGCGGCCATTGAAGAGCCGAAGTACGACTCCGATGAAATTCCGGACGACCGCCTGCGCTTGATTTTCACTTGTTGCCACCCAGCCCTTGCTCCCGAAGCTCAAGTCGCTCTCACTCTGCGCACATTGGGGGGCCTTCAAACCGACGAGATTGCGCGTGCGTTTCTCGTATCTGAAACAACAATGGCGCAGCGACTCGTGCGCGCCAAACGAAAGATTCGTGACGCTGGAATTCCTTACCGTGTACCTGACACCAGCGATATGCCGGCGCGACTTGACGCAGTGCTCACCGTGATCTACCTCATCTTTAATGAAGGATATGCGTCAACTCGAGGCGAGGAGCTCGTGCGAACCGATCTCTGCGCTGAGGCGATTCGCCTTGGCCGGCTTGTGCAAAATTTGATGACGCCTCCGCCAGCAGAGTCAATTGCGCTGCTCGCGCTGATGCTGTTGCACGATTCGCGACGGGATGCTCGCGTAGACAAGGCAGGAAACCTGATGGTGCTGGAGGATCAGGATCGTAGCCTCTGGAACCAGCAGCAAATAGCAGAGGCGTTGCCGCTTGTTGAGGCATCCCTTCGTGGCGTCGCAGGCCCGTTTACGCTCCAGGCGGCGATCGCTGCCGAGCACTGTAGGGCAGCTCACGCCGGTGATACTAACTGGCCTGGAATTGTGAGGCTTTATGATCTTTTAGAACAAGCTCTGCCTTCGCCCATTGTATCGCTTAACCGGGCTGTGGCCGTGGCGATGGTGGATGGTCCGCAACAGGCACTCGCGATCATCGATAAGCTCGCTGCCGATGGTGACCTCGATGGTTATCACTTGTTCCATGCGGCGCGTGCCGATTTGTTACGCCGAAGCGGCTCGTCTGTGGAAGCGGCAAAGAGCTATGAGCGTGCCCTGTCACTTGTGACCAACGAGAGCGAACGCCGATACCTGGAGCGCCGCCTGCGCGAGGTTCAGGCCGCCACTGCCTGACTGGTCCGCTTACCCTACTTGTAAGCGGCGTTATTCACAGAGAGTATTATTACGTTCTGGCCTGGCGTCAGTTCTAACTTCAGGTTCCAAACCATTCCGCCTCCGCGCACCGGTTTTGTGATCCGGTAGAACCTGCCTTACAAGTAATAAGTGCCTGCCGGCACGCTCGAAAAATCCCTTTGGCATTAGCGTCAGTCGTCATCTCGGCCATGCTATGTGCGCGGATGGCCTTGACAGGCTAACAAAACTGAATAGAATACGAACGTTCGTTTTTGTTAGTATGCCCAAACTTAGCGACCAGGCCGTTGAACGCAAACAGGGCCGAATCGAAGACGCCGCGAAACAGCTCTTTATCAGACAAGGGTTTCATGCTACGTCGATGCGCAACATTGCGGCGCACGCGCACACGTCGCTGGGTAACCTTTACAATTACTATCCCACAAAAGAGGCGATTCTCGGCTCGATCATCTCTAAATACCAGCGGGTGATCGATGACAGACTCCGGTCAATGTTCGACGAGATCCAGGATCCTCTGAGCCCCGATGGTCTCACGATGTTCGCCGGCCTGGTGAAGCAGATGGTCAACGAGCATCATGATTTTTGGCTGCTAATGTACATCGACGTACTGGAGTTCGAAAATCGCCACTTTCGCAAGATGTTTGAAAATCTGACGAAGAAGTTGAGGCGGCGATTTGCAAAATCCTTCGACGAATTGAAACGCAAGGGAGTACTTCATGAAGGAGTAGACCCAGCAATCGGATTCACGGCCGCGTATATGCAGTTCTTCAATTATTTCATCGTGGAGAAGCTCTTCGGCGGAAATCGGCATTATGGCATTAGCGACGAACAGGTGATTAGCCGGCTAACCGATATCTACGCGCGAGGGCTTTTGCGGACGACAAACCATCGACCGCCAAAAAAGACAACAAGACCCGCGGCCAGGACCTCCCCATCCGGTCGCAAGCGAACAAGCAGGTAATCAAACAATCCCGGGCAGGTTTCACGCGGTAAAGCTTTGCGGGTTAAAAAAACGAACGTTCGTGTTTATTGGACCAGTGGACAAGAAACAGCAGGTCAGTTAGGAAGCAACCTATGGCATCGGCGGCATCACTGAATGGTGGTGTGAGAATCACCAGAGAGGCACGCGGGCGTATTTCCGGAGATGGAGTGCAGTTGGCCTTCGGTTATTGGCCTGGACGCGGCAACCCGGTAATTGCGATTCATGGATTGACGGCATCGTTTGTAAGTTTTGCCGGTGTCGCTGAGCGATTAGCTGGCAGACGGCCGCTCTTCGCGCCCGATTTGAGAGGGCGGGGCGACTCCGATAAACCGGAAGGTCCTTACGGGATGGCGCAGCACGCGCGCGATGTAGCAGCGGCAATGCAAGCGCTGGAGTTTGGACCCTCGGTGGTTGTTGGTCACTCTATGGGGGCTTTTGTCGCCACAGCACTAGCGAGTCAAAACCCGGAACTGGTCAGCGGAATAATCATGATCGATGGTGGTTATGTTCCAGATTTACCTGTCGGACGTGACCCTTCGCAAATGCTTGATACCATGCTGGCGCTGCGCATTTCGCAGCTTGGTCGAACTTACGAATCAAAAAAAGCCTTCGTGAATTTCTGGCGCCAGCAGCCTAATTTCCCGCCTGAAGAATGGAATTCCTGGACAGAAGCGTTTCTTGATTATGAGGTCGCCGGCGATACCACCGTGCAACCCAAAGCTTCGGAAGTTGGAGTCCGGTTGGACATCGCCGAAGCCTTCAAGAAGGATGAGATTGTCGCACGACTGAGGGCCCTGCGTGTTCCCGTCCTGCTCTTACGCGCCGAAAAGGGCCTGGAGCCGAAGCAGCCGCCGATCTTCCCTGATTCCGTAATGAAACCGTTTCGCGAATGCGTTCCCGAAATGAGCGAGGAAATGATTTTAGGCACGACGCATTTCACCATCACCCTGGGTGAGTGCGGCGCTTCCAGAGTTGCCGATTTGATTGTCGAGTTTGCCGAGGTCCGCGAGAAGTAATGAATCTCAGACCAATCATAACTTCATTGATGTTACTGGCGTTCCTAAGCGTCACGGCTTATGGAGGCAGTTGGGTGGGCGGAACGGTCAGGAATTCCTTCGGTTCGCTTGAATATAGATTGTGGGTGGCCTCCGGCTACCAAAAGGAAAAAGCTGTTCCTCTAGTTGTGATGTTGCACGGCTGTATGCAAACGCCGCAAGACTTAGCCGCAGCATCGGGGATGAATGATCTGGCAGACAAAAACAATTTTCTGGTCGTTTACCCGGAGCAGGCTGGCGCGGCCAACCCCCTTCGATGTTGGAATTGGTTTGACCCTAAGCACCAGTCGCGCGATGCAGGCGAACCATCGCTGATCGCCGCAGCCGTTGAGGAAATCTTTACTTCCTACAGCATCGAGCGCGACCGCGTATATGCGATCGGAATATCGGCTGGCGGCGCGATGGCGGTCGTGATGGGAGTCACCTATCCAGAACTTTTTGCGGGACTCGGTGCCATTGCCGGAGCCGAATATAGAGCCGCCACAACCGTAGAAGCGGGACTCGGGGCCATGAAGCAGGGCGGTCCCGACCCGGATCAGCAAGGCTTGTTGACCTTTCAGATGATTCAGAAACTTGCTGGCGGAACGCGAAAGCGAATGCCGGTCTCGGCTTTTCATGGAGCGAAAGACCCCTATCTGAATCCAATTAATAGCGAACAGTTGATTGCTCAGTGGGCGCAGACAAACGATTATCTGGACGATGGCAAGGACAATGATAGCGTCTCAACAAAATCGCCCACGGAAACGAAAGGGGCAGTACCAAACGGCTACAGCTACACGAAATGTAGTTACCGAGACAGCAACGGGCGATTGCTGATGGAGAAATGGATCGTCGAAGGCCTCGGCCATGCCTGGCCCGGAAGTCCGATTGCAAACCAGTTTGCCGACCCGAAAGGACCGAACGCCAGCGCGGAGATTTGGCGATTCTTCAGTGAAACAACTCCGGCTTCTCAGCCGCCGCCGGTCCGCAAACGAAATAATACGAAGCCAAAAGGAGCGAACAAGTGAATATCGGTTCTCTCCTCCCCAGGCACGCCCATTACCGCCCCGATCACACGGCGGTTGTATTTGAAGATCAGCGCCTCACCTTTTTGGAATTCAACCGACGGGTGAATCAAGTTGCGAACGCGTTGCTCAAGCTCGGCGTGAGCAAGGGCGATAAGGTGGCGACGATTTTACCGAATTGTTTGGAACTGCTGGAAAGCTATTGGGCGATCGTAAAGATTGGCGCGGTCATTGTGCCACTGAGCCAGTTGCTGCGTGGTAAAGGGCTGCTAAACCTTCTGCGGGATTCCGACACGTCCACGGTCATTACCAATTCCGGTGTGGTTAGGGAATTGAATTCCATCAGGTCTGAACTGAGAGACATTCCAGCAGAACGTCATATCTCGACGGACGATGCCGAAGGATATCAAAGCTACACAGCGCTGACCGCGGCAGCCAGCACTGATGAGCCGCCGAAGATTGGGATCAAGGATGACGATCTATTCAACATCATCTATAGCAGCGGCACGACCGGTCTTCCCAAAGGCATTGTGCATACGCATTACGTGCGAGGAATGTATTGCATGTTGTTCTCCTCGTCGTTTCGCATGCGACCCGAAAGCATAGTGATTCACGCCGGCTCGATCGTCTTCAATGGCGCGTTCGTAATGCTGATGCCGACGTTTTTTCTTGGCGCAACCTACGTCTTGCTAAGACATTTCGACCCAGAGAGCTTTATTGCTGCGGTTGAGCGCGAGCGTGCCACGCACGTAATTATGGTGCCGTCGCAAATCATCGCCCTGTTGAATTCGCCGGCTTTTTCGCCCGAACGCTTACAGTCAATGGAAGCTATCTGCTCGGTTGGCGCGCCACTGCATCGGGAGCATAAAGAAAAGTTGACGCGAATGCTGCCGGGTTGCTTTTACGAACTCTATGGGTTAACCGAAGGATTCATCACGGTTCTGGACAAGAATGATTATGCAGCGAAACGCGACTCAGTAGGCGTGCCGATTCCTTTTTCAGAAATGCGCATAATCAATAACCAGGGAAGAGAATCCGCTGTGCGTGAGGTCGGCGAAATTGTCGGATACAGCTCTGCCTTGATGCCCAGCTACTACAAACAACCGGAACTGACCGCGCAGACTGTTATTGACGGCTGGCTGCATACTGGCGACCTCGGCTATGTCGATGAGGACGGGTTTCTTTACCTTGTCGATCGGAAGAAGGATTTGATCATCTCCGGTGGAGTAAACGTTTTTCCCAAAGACATCGAAGAGATCATCGTGCAGCATCCCGCAGTACGCGAGGCGGCAGTCTTTGGCGTTCCCAGCGAAAAATGGGGTGAGACCCCGCTCGCGGCGGTCATCCTCCAGCGACCGGGTGAGATCACTGAGGCTGAATTATGCCAGTGGATTAATGAGCGCGTTGACGGGAAACATCAGCGCGTCCAGGCAGTTGTGTTTATGCAAGACTTTCCGCGCAGCACCGCGGGCAAGACGCTTAAACGAGAGATGCGCGAGCCTTACTGGTCAGCGAGCAACGTGCGGATCTAACCGAAGACATTGAAGCAGTTCTCTTGAAAATGGAGGTACAAAACCATGGCTTGGAGTAAAAGGTTAGTGAGTCTCTTTGCAATCAGTTTGATTGTCGGTCTAGTGAGCGTAGGAAAGGCGCAAGTCACAACTGGAACAGTCAGCGGGACAGTGACCGACCCTAATGGTGCGGTTGTGACGGGCGCAAGCGTGCAAGCAACGAGTCTGGAAACAAACTCGACGCGAACAACAAATTCCGATAGCGACGGCCATTTCGCGTTTACGCTTTTGCCGCCTGGACGCTATCGGGTCGATGTGGCGGCGCCGGGCTTTCAAAACTATCGGGTCGAGGTGGTGGTGAACATCACCCAAACCACTACTGTCGATGCGCGCCTGAACCTTACCGGCACCACAGCGACAGTCCTCGTGGCGGCCGAAGCTCCGGTCTTGCAGGCTGAGACCTCGCAAAACGGGCATGTGATCGAAGGTGCAACGCTTCGCCAGATTCCGCTTTCGACCAGGAACTTTCAACAGCTCCTGGTGCTTCAGGCCGGCGCTCAAGCCTCAGTCCCCAACAGCACAGACTTAGGACGTGGCGATACCGCTTTTAGCGTTAATGGTCAGCGGACGACAAGTAACAGTGTGCGCATCAACGGCATCGATGCCAATTCGATCGGAACCAACTCCACGCCAAATCTGGCCGTTCCGACCACTGAAAGCTTGCAGGAGTTCATTGTCCAAACTTCACTCTACGATGCCTCGAACGGGCGCAATGCTGGTGGCAACGTCGAAGCGGTGACACGTTCCGGTGGGAACGATTTTCACGGCAATATCTTCTACTTCCTGCGTAACAAAGCCCTCAATGCCAACGAACCCTTTATCAAGGCGAGAGGTTTGGAACGCCCAATATTGACGCGCAATCAATTCGGTGGAACCCTCGGCGGCAGGATCATACGCGACAAAGCATTCTTTTTCTTCTCTTATCAAGGAACACGCGAACGCAATGGACTCTCGCTTTCCAACAGCCTAACATTCCCCTCTGTTCCTGCCGGCCTGCGTGACGATAACCGCACCGCGGCCGCACTGGCGGCAACATTCGGAATTCCTGTTACTCAGCAGGCTGTTAATATCTTGAATGCTAGACTGCCAGGCGGAGACTTTGCGATCCCGTCATCAGGCGTAGCGAACGCCAGCGGAGCAGCAGCGAGAGTAGCAACTCAGGTGGTGCAATCGGGCGTATCGCGTTTTCGCGAAAATCAATTTAACGGAAATGTTGATTTAATTTTCACGGACACGCATTCGTTATCGAGCAAACTCTTCCATGCCAGGAATCCGGCTTTTCAGGCAATCTATAACTTTGCCGGAACGGGTAACCGACTCGAAGGTCAACCAGTGAATCAGCTCATTGGTTTTGGCGGCGACATACCAATCAACCAAACGTTGTATTCGCTTACCGACAACTACGCGTTTAGCTCGAACATCAGCAACCAGGCTCGGTTCGGTATTAACTCGATCGAGGCAACCAGCACACCGGAAGAACCCTTCACCGCTGCCGAACTCGGTATCACCACGCCGTTTGCCAGTCTTTATCCGGGCGCCCCGACAATCCAGGTGGCGGGAGCTGATTCATCCTTTTTCTTTGGTTCGTCGCCGCTCGGCGATCAGCATTCCAAGATTGATGTCTGGACGGTGCAGGACACCCTTTCCATTGTCTCGGGCAAGCACCGGGTCCGCGTCGGCGGCGAGTTTCGTCATTCAGTCCTGGATTTCTTCTTCAACGCTTTCACGCGTGGGCAACTGATCTTTACCAGTTTCAATAACTTCTTAGCTGGCAACGGCGTCTCGATCTTGGGTTCCGGCGTCTTCGACCGTCACTACACCGTTAAAGACTTCGGCGCATTTATCCAGGATGACTATAAACTCAACGATCGTCTGACCTTGAACCTGGGACTGCGGTATGAATATTTTGGGCCTCCCGTGGATTCACAGGGTCGACTGGTTAATTTTCTTCCCGATCAATTTCACACGGGCGCGCCGCCGAACGGGATCGTTCAAGCCGAAGGCGGGCAGCTTACGGGCGTCCCGACGGTGGACAAGACACTTATCCCACCAGACAAAAACAACTTTGCGCCCCGCTTCGGATTTGCTTATCGCGCTGACGAAGGCGGCAGAGTCATTGTCCGCGGCGGCTATGGGATCTACTACGATCGGTTTTCGACCCGTTTCATCAATACACAGCTCTTCAATTTTCCGTATTTGGCTTTAGGCGTTGGTTTGCCGGGCCTGTTGCGGACGTTTGCCGATCCGTTCGTGCCGCTTCCGCTGCCTTCGGCGTTTCCGACCGCAGCAACGATTCCATCGCCCCTCGCGCCGCTAGCGCCTTTTGTCGGCGTGCCGGTTAGCGGAATTTTTGTTGACCCGAATTTGAGAACGCCTTACGTCCAGCAATATAACGCGGGCGTCCAATGGGAGTTTATGAGGAACACAGTCCTGGAAGTTGGTTATGTAGGCAACAAGGGTACGAAGTTGTTGCAGATCATTAATCTCAACCAGCCGATTTATGTTCAGGCAACAAACAGTTTCGTGCCTCGACTAGCGGCAGGATCGATATTGTCCGCTAACAAGAATGTCACAGGCGGCGTGCATCAGGTGCAAACCTCATCCAACTCGAAATACAATTCGCTGCAAGTGACACTGACGCGGCGTTTTGAGCAAGGCTTACAACTGACTGGGGCTTACACGTTCGGGCGTTCCTATGACTATTACAATGGAACCACGGTTAACGAACTTGCCAGTCCAGCGGGTGACCAGTTTGATTGGAGGTCCAATTACGG
>DATEUF010000255.1:0-4506 GCA_035283325.1 Pyrinomonadaceae bacterium
TTGAACTTCCCAGCCATGTAAACAGAC
The DNA here is from genome assembly GCA_035283325.1 of Pyrinomonadaceae bacterium. Lineage (GTDB taxonomy): Bacteria > Acidobacteriota > Blastocatellia > Pyrinomonadales > Pyrinomonadaceae > PSRF01. The sequence goes on from DATEUF010000255.1 coordinate 28, forward strand.
CGCCCCCAAGCAGGGCAAGCGCAATGATACCTATCATCACTCCCATGACTGTGCCGTTGTTATTTGACGAGGACGAAGCTGTAATGACCTGCGTGGATGTCGAGACTGGCCGGACGGCCGTAACAGTTGAGGCTGATGCATTGGTCGATGCAGCAGTCAGAATGGTCGGCGGAGTTTGCGTGTGAACGGCGGTGGGTTGTAGCACTCCCCTTTTGATCAACAACTTGTTTCCGGGGTATATATTATTATCGAACAGATTGTTCAGGCTCTTGATCTCATCTATTTTGACGTTGTAGGTAATTGCGAGCTGCCAGAGCGTTTGACCAAATTGAACCTCATGGATGACATCGCCGTTCGAATCCGGCGTGCTGACAATCGCGAAAGCAATTGGCGCCTCGCGCGCAGGGACAGCTGATCCGTCTCCGGCAGCCGAAGTGGACACCTGGGGCGCTCCGCTTGTTGTCGGGCGCGCGCAATCAAATACGTAGTAGACCCTTCCGCCACTCACTGCCACACCCGCGCCGATCTCGGTCAGGTTTGGCGAGAGCATCGTGTTTAGATGCAGTGCATCGCCGGTCCATTGATCGACGGCGGCTTGGGCGGGCATGCTTTCATTGCCCCCCGTAATATTCTCCGCGCGGAAGCCACCAGCCGAGAGTTCTCCCGCCAGCGGGTAGCCCGCCGCGAGCAGTCTGTCCGTCAGACCGGAACCGCCAGGCCCCGTGTGCGTCATCGTTCCGGTAGCCGCCAGGAAATCCGCCTGGGACTGGGCGGTGTACATCAGGATGGAGTTTATGCTATAAGGTGCAAGTCTATAGGACGAGCGCAGGGCATTCACGGCGTTGACCAAATCGTAGGGAGAACCCGCCAACTTTGGTCTTACATCCTGTCCCGCGTGGGAGCTGGGAGCATTTGATAATGCAATCAGTGAAGATAAGAGTAATGCCATAACAATGGTCAGGACGCGACGGGACATGGAATAATTATAATGCCCTTGCTTTTTCAGCAAATATATCTCATCTGAGATTAAGTCGCACCAGAGGGTTTGTTGAAAATAATATGGCGCATGATTCTGATTTGAGACTATAATACAAAAACCGAGTTTATTTTCGCACGAGGAGGATGACATGGCCAACGCAAAGTACAAGCTCAAGGGGAATAACAAGATTCCCAATTATGACTCGGAGCTGGAAATTGATGTGGATGACAAGTACGAAGCTTTCAGCAAAGCCATCCCTGATCCCACACCATATCAGGGTGGAGTTATTACTTGGTTCAATGCCTTTGGTGTGAGGGAAAAATCAAGCAAAAAGAACGCAGATGTCACATACAAGGTGACTCTGCAGGCTTTGCCTGCCGGGAAAAGACTATTCGCTTTGTATGGGGGCGAGCCCCATGAGATGGCAACACAGGATGCGGGCAATGGCAAAATCAGATTCACGTTGAGCGTGGGCGACCCCCCCGTCGGGTCAGGGCCTTAGTCCATTGAAATATCCCCGCGCAGCTTGCTGGATGGCGAGCCGCCACGGAACATTCTTCACGAACATTTGACGCGATTTTTCGTCTCTTAACTTTGAGACCTGCGAATCAAGCAACTCGATTGCCTTGCCAAGCATGTCGCTTGAGCGCGGGTCTTTATTTTTCTTCAGGGCCAGATAACATGAATAGTAGATGCGCAGCGGTTCTTCCGTACCTTCAAGTGTGCCGCCGCTCGCCAGGTGCGTGAGAATAGTTTCCACCCCCTGCATTGCGGCAGCTGCATCATCGAGCGCCAGCGCCGTTTCGATCAGACCTGCTATAGGCTCTGTAGCCATATTGGGTTGGCCAAGTTCGGTGCGAATTAGGATGGATGAGTTATAAGCCTGTCGCGCAGGGTCGTATTCCTTCATCAACTGGGAGGCATGTCCAAAATACAGCAGCGCCCACGCCTCGCCAGATCGGTCAGCAGTTTTTCGGGACAATTCCAAGGCCCTTTGAGCATACTCAACTGAAGCACGCACATCATTCTGCAAGCCGGTAACAGCACTCAGATTAATAAGCGTATAGGCCTCCTGATAAAGGTTACCCACCTCACGGGAGATGGACAAGGCCTGCTCATGATATGCGCGCGCCGCAGCGAAGTCTCCCAGCATACCGGCTGTGTATCCAAGATTTGTCATACCCACGCCTTCCGCAGTGCGGTCGCCGCGCTCATGCATAATGGCATACGCCTGCTCAAAATAGTCACGAGCCAGAGCAAAATCACCTTGCAAGTAGCCTGCTGACATGGCCAGGTTATTTAGTGCTTTACCTTCCAAATCAGTATTTCGTACCTCGCGCGCGATGAGAACAGCTTCCATCAGATAATCATGTGCGACATCATGTTTATTTTGTTCCATTGCCACCATCCCCAGGACAGATAACGCTCTTCCTTCCAGTAAACGTCCGCCTGAATCACGGGCAAGCTGGAGGCAGGTTTTTGCGATCCGCATCGCTTCCTCCAAATTGCCAAGCCGCCAATGCGCGCTTGACAGTAAAAGGTGGGCGTCGATCACAATATCAATATCGCCAGTCTCATCACTTAAATCCAATACGCGCTGCGAACGCTGAATAACGGCATGATAATCACTGACGCCATAGTAGCAGTAATAGGCGTTCATGATCTCAACTTTTGCCATACGCCTGGAATCAGCAAGTTGACGCGCCAATTTTTCCAAAGAGTCCAGGTCTTTCGACTGCGAAGTACGCTCACCAATGCGATGGAATAGCCCCGCTCGTTCCGTCAAAAGATCGAACTGTGCACCCAGATCATCGTCTGAGGCAAAGGCCAGCGCGCGCGTATAGTAATCGATCGCCTGACCGTTGTGATAAAGATCTGATGAGACTTTGGCGGCTACTGTGTAATAATGCTGTGCTTTCTGGCGCAGTTGAGCCCGCTCTGCATGATAAGCCAATTCCGGCGAACGAGTATTCAGGTCATCGCTATACAAACGTTCCAACGCATCCACGGCGAGGGCGTGGAGTTCCCGTCGCCGCGCCCGCATTTGCATGGCATAGGCGGCGTCGCGCAATAGACCGTGCGAGAAGAGATACCGCATCTCATTGAGCGGTGCCCAGATCGCGGCTTTTTCAGCTTCGACAATATATTCATGAATATTTTCGTCTTCATGCAACATATGCACCAATACCCGGATCTCGAATTCACGCCCCAGCACGGAAGCAGTCTGGACGCTCTCCTTCACTTCACGGGTAAGCTGATCGAGCCGCGCTACCAGGAGCGCGCGAATATCCCCGGGCAATACAACATCGCGCAAGCTCCTGACGAGCGCCCAGCCAGCCCTGCTCATTTCGATTAAATTTTCTTCCTGCAAATAACGGATAATCTGCTCGGCAAAATAGGGATTTCCCTCCGAGCGACCCATCACAAGGCTGACCAGTTCAGGAGCCGCCTCCCCGCCCAGCAAGGTTTCGATGAGACGCGCAAGAGCTGCATGCGAAAGCCCGCGCAGATCGATTTGCCCATCGATCAAGTCGCCATCCATCGATAGGCCATGCGGGCGCGAAGTTACGATCAGTGCAATGGGATAGGCTCCCTCCGCTGAAAGGATGGCGCGCTTCAAACGCGGCAGAAAATCTTTTGTATCATTGTCGGTGAACTGAAGATCTTCGAGGAATAAAACCACCGGCTGGCGCAGGCTTTCGGCTTTGAGCAAAGCGATCAGGGCCAGGAACGTATTGTTGTATCGCCCTTCCGCATCCAGTTGCTCATAGAGCGATTGCGGCCAGTAGATATCCACCAGGGCGGCAAGGATCGAGCGAGTCCTGTTGAGTTCACGCACCAGCTCAAGGTCCGGTAGGGAAGCGAGCAAGCCATCCAGCTTTAGGTCAAATGCCTGCTTGCGCTCCTCAGGCGACTGGTCGGGCGACAGCCCACAGTATCGCAGCAGCCAGCCGCGCAACGGATTGAACGATTGGCGCAGGATCTGATCGGACTGGCAGATGGCCCACAGGGTTTTGTTCCGTTCGAATAACTCCAAAACGTGGAACTCGTGCACAAGGCGGCCTTTTCCAATGCCTGCCTCACCTGAGACCAGGAGCAATCCTGCGAACTTATTACACCAAAGTGGTTCCGCAAAGCTGGCAAGCTGTGCAAGTTCCTCTTCGCGCCCGACCAGTTCGCCCTGATAGACCGCTTCTGCCTTTTGTTTGTAGCCTCGCAAGAGAAGGACTTTCTGCGGCGCGGCAAAGCCTTTGAATCGCTGGCTGCCAATAAATTCCGTCTCGAAGCGCCGTGAGACCCGGCGTGCAATACGGTCGTCCACCCAGATCTGCCCAATCGGCGCGCTCATCATGAAGCGGGATGCGAGGCTGACTCCCCAGCCATAGCAGGTGTAATCCTCACACACGGCGCTTCCCAGGTAACCTGCATGTGCGATGTAATAGGTGACACCAGCCGTGATCGGAAAATCAACTTTTGATTTCAGGTCAAGAATGAAATTC
>DATEUF010000256.1:0-18472 GCA_035283325.1 Pyrinomonadaceae bacterium
CAAGAAGTGGTGCCGAGCAGTGATCGGTTCGAGCCGCTTTGCTGCTAAGCTCGCCCGATAGAATATCGGCACGCTCGTTGCTCCCAACATGGTCGAAGACAAAAACGGAATGAACGTACTCACCGAACCAGTTACAGGAAAGCCGTCTGCCCCTGCCGCGGTGGAGCCCGGTGCCGAAGTCAATCCTCATGCGATCAACCCAGAGGCGTTAGCACAATTCCTGGGGGTAAATCCGGCAGTGGGACTCTCAACATCAGACGTATTGGCCAGGACCTCTCGCTTCGGGCTCAACATTATTCAAACGGTGCGCCCGCGCCCCGCCTGGCGCATCTTCTTCGACCAGTTCCGAAGTATTGTAGTTGCCCTGTTAGCGGTAGCGGCCGCGGTAGCTTGGGCTACGAGCGATGTTATTGAAGCCGTTGCCATTCTTGTTGTGCTCGTTATCAATGCGTTCGTTGGCTTCGCAACCGAATGGCAAGCCAGTCGTGCTTTGGATGCCCTACGCCGGCAAACACGCACGATGGCACGGGTGCGGCGGGAAGGGATCGAAGCAGTTGTCGACGCCGAGCAGCTTGTTCCTGGCGACATTCTAATTCTTAACGCGGGAGACCGAGTGCCGGCAGATGCGCGAGTCCTTGAAGCCTCACGCCTTCAGGTCGAAGAGTCAGCTCTCACAGGTGAAAGCACAACGGTCGAGAAGGCAGTCGCGTCGGTGGCAATGGATACTCCCTTGCCAGACCGCCGCTCAATGCTTTACCTCGGCACGGCCATCGCGACGGGTCGGGGCGTCGCTCTTATCGTGAATACGGGCATTAATACCGAACTCGGACGTGTCGGCCGGCTGGTAGCAACCTCAGTAAAGGAACGCTCTCCCCTTCAAATTCAATTGGCCCAATTGGGTCATCGACTCGTCTACATTGTTCTGGCAATTGCTCTTGTAGTGATAGTGACCGGATGGTTACGGGGCGACGGTCTGTGGATGATGGTTGAGATAGGAATCAGCCTGGCAGTGGCGGCTGTGCCTGAGGGACTTCCGGCGGTCACAACTCTCATCCTTGCACTCGGCGTTCTGCGCATGGCCCGACAGCGCGCCATTATGCGCCGGCTGACGGCGGTGGAGACTTTGGGCAGCACCACCGTCATTTGCGCCGACAAGACCGGCACTCTGACGGAGAATCGCATGTCGGTGCGTGAGTACTACCTTTCAGATGGAAGGACCATTGAAATCGGTGAATCTCAAACCGGTTTCGAGGGTGATGAACTTCTTGAGCGTGCCCTGCGCATCGGCGTGCTGTGCAGTGAAGCCTCGTTTCAAGCGGAGGCAAAGGATGAGACACGCACTATCGGAGATCCCACAGAAACGGCGCTGCTGGTGATCGCTGATGCCCTTATTCTGGACGTCAGTCGTGAGCGTGAAATTCATCCGAAGTTGGCCGAGCAGCCGTTCCAGGCATCGACCAGGCGAATGACCACAGTCCATCGAAGAATTGATGGAAGACACTTTGCTGCTTTAAAGGGTGCGCCGGCTGTGGTGCTGGAGGCCTGCTCGAATTATGCCGCGGATGCCGGCAGTGAACGGCCGTTGGAGGCTCAGGCACGTGCGCGGTTTATGGCCGCCAATGAGAAGATGGCTGATCGTGCTTTGCGCGTCCTGGCTCTTGCGGTCAAGCATTTTGATAAAGGCGTGGACCACCTCTCCGAAGCCGACTTCGAGACTGGATACACATTCCTTGGACTTGTCGGGATGATCGATCCACCAAGACCAGGCGTGGCCGAGGCCATCAGGCGAGCGCGAACGGCCGGTATACGCACGGTGATGCTGACGGGTGATCAGCTGAATACGGGACGGGCCATTGCTCGAGAGCTGGGTCTTGGCGGTGGACGCGAACCTCGGGCGCTGCATGCACGCGACCTGATTGGCGCGGATCACAAGCGTCTCGCCGAGCTGGCCCGCACTACGGATGTTTTTGCGCGAGTCTCGCCTGAAGACAAACTCCGAATAGTTGAAGCGCTCCAACAAGCAGCCGAGGTAGTGGCGGTGACCGGCGATGGAGTCAACGATGCGCCCGCACTGAAACGGGCGAACATCGGCATTGCCATGGGTCAGCGCGGAACGGAAGTGGCCAAAGAGGCCGCCGACGTGGTTCTTGCCGACGATAACTTCTCGACGATCCTGCAGGCAGTTGAAGGTGGACGCGCGATCTACGCGAACATCATCAAGTTTGTGCACATGATGTTTTCACATAACCTTGCCGAGGTATTACTGATCTTCACGGCAATTGCTGTGGGCTGGCCCTTGCCGCTCCTGCCACTGCAAATTCTTTGGATGAATCTTGTCACGGACGTCTTTCCAGCGCTGGCTCTTGCGGTCGAACCAGCTTCGCCAGAAATCATGAAGCAACCACCGCGTAGCCCACAGCAACGGCTGTTTTCCAGCAAGTTCATAACGCTGATTGGATGGCAGGCCACAATGCTCGCCGCACTCTCTCTGGCAGCCTACGGCTGGGCGCTGAAGAGTTATGGGGAGGGAGCGCACTCCCGCACGGTCGCGCTGTTCGCGATTATCGGGACACAACTGGGCCACGTTTTTAACTGCCGTTCGCGCTCGCGTTCGGCTTTCCACGGACTCTTTAGAAATCCATTCATCTGGATTGCAGCCGTCATTGTTATCCTGCTCCAGCTTCTTGCCGTGTACGTGTCACCGCTGGCGCTCGTGCTAGGCACCGTCCAGCCGTCGACCCCTGACTGGCTGCTGATAGCGCTTTGCATATTGGCGCCCGTCGTGATCGTAGAGTTAACGAAAATGACAACTACTCGCCCGCAAAGTTAGCCTCCTCAAGCGTCCTCTAACCTGTCCTGACTGAGGGAAAAACTGGGGAAATCTTCGCAAAAGATGAAGGCCTTTTCCGCATTGGGAGAGGTTTTCTGGCGAAATGGCTTGTATTCCGGCCGCGGCACAAACATTGCGGATCTGAAAGGCAAAGGTTGGATTGGCGATGATTAAGCTCGAAAGAATTCTTTGTCCTACGGATCTCTCGACAGAATCAGATGAAGCGCTGCGATACGCCGTGGCACTAACCCGGGCCTATGAGGCCAAACTCTATCTTTTGCATTGCAGCGAAGCCTTACCAAATGGCTACGAAGGCGGAAAGCAAGCCCGCACTCGGATTACCCGGCTGTTCACAGAATCACTCGCACCGCATCTCGATCTTGCCGAGCTATCCGATTTGAATTGGGAAGGCCTTGTTGCCAAGAGCGTAAGTGACGTTGCAAGGGCAATCGTAGAGAAAACCGGAAAACACAACATCGATTTGATTGTGATGCGCTCACGGCGAAGACCTCGTGCGGCGATGTTGCTTGGTTCAACCGCCGAAGCCGTGTGTCGCACCGCGCCTTGTCCGGTGCTTGTTACACATCCGCGCGAGCGAGAGTGGGTTGGCTTGTCAACGGGTGAGATCGATCTTCGCCGCGTGCTTGTCGCCTATGACTTCTCGACTGACTCTGAGCTGGCCTTGAACTACGGTGCTTCCCTTGCGCAAGAATATCAGGCGGAAGTGCACTTGTTGCATGTCAGCGACAATGTGGGAACGGTGGAACCGGGACTTGCCTGGGCCCCTGCGACTACTACTGGCGCCGGATACGTGCACATTGCGCAGAAACTGCAGCAGGCAATACCAAAAGAAGTATTTCTGTGGTGCAACCTTGTCACCGCCATCCGATACGGCAGAGCCTATGAGGAGGTTTTGCTTTATGCAAAGGAGAAAGAAATCGATCTGATCTGTATGGGCGCGAGCGGTAGCGACTTCGTCCTGGGCAAGCTGTTTGGCTCAAATGTGGATCGTGTTCTGCGTGAGGCGCCCTGCCCAGTATTGGTCGCGCGTCCAATCAAGCCCGCTGCCTCAAGCGCGCCAAAGCACCGGAAACAAACATCTTAAAGTCAAGCTTAACGAGGAGGATTTATGACAACAGCACAAACCCATATTGAGCCCGACAAACATATAGCGTTTCAAGGCCCGACTTCCTTCAAAACGGAACGGAATCAGCACGAAGTTCATTGTGGCATGTGCGGGAAGATTACCTATGTGGAGGAAGAGATCTTCACCTTTCTTAGCGACGCGATCAAAGCCGGCCTTGACAATCCCTTTCGCTGCGAAGTTTGCCAGGAAGAGTACGACGATCTGGCTTACGAAGGATGAATGACAGACTTTGGCTGCCACATAGAGTGAATAGTGCTCCTCAGGAATAACCATACATATCTCGTCGCTCACCACGGATCCGTAAGCAAGTGACTAAAGCAACCATTAATGGGCTTAGTTATGACTTTGGCGACGGCCTTTCTATTCTTCAAGCCGCCGCGTCGTTAGGAATCTCCATTCCGACGCTCTGTCACGATCCGAGACTACGAGCGATCGGTAGTTGCCGCATGTGCCTGGTGCAGGTTGACGGCCGGCCACATCCTCTGACCTCGTGCAATACTCCGCTTGCTGCTGGTATGGTGATCTCAACGCATACGCCAGCTCTGGAACATGAGCGAGCAATGTTGTTGCGCATGCTGGCACAGGATCATCCCGCCGACGTCTTCCGCAAGTTTCCCGATAAAGAGTTTCATCGTCGCGCAGCGCACTACGGCTTAAGTGAAACTGACTTTGATGGTGGGCATCGTGCTGAGTTGCGCGACGATTCGCACCCATACATCCATGTCGACATGTCGCAGTGTATTCTTTGCTATCGCTGTGTCCGGATCTGTGAAGAAGTACAGGGACAGTTCGTTTGGCAAGTCGTTAACAGGGGCCATGAGACCCGAATCGTCCCCGATTCCCAAACGACATTGCGCGCGAGCTCGTGTGTAAGCTGTGGCGCTTGCGTTGATACTTGCCCGACAGGAGCGCTGGAGGATAAATCAGTTCTCGCGCGCGGTGCACCAACACGATGGACTCGCACCACATGTCCTTACTGCGGCACCGGCTGTGAAATGAACGTTGGCTCGAGGGAAGGCAAGCTGGTGACGATTACTCCTGCACTCGATGCGCCCGTTAGCCGCGGCCACCTTTGCGTCAAAGGACGGTATGCCTTTGACTTCGTTGACGCTAGTGAACGTGTCACCGAGCCACTGCTTCGCAAAAATGGTAACTGGGAGCAGGTATCCTGGGACGAAGCAATAAGCTTCGTCGCAAGACGACTGGAACGAATTGCCAGCGAAACCGGTCCGGAAAGTATCGGTGTGCTTGGCTCGGCGCGGGGCACGAATGAAGAGAACTATCTGGCGCAAAAGTTTGCCCGGCTGGTGATCGGGACAAACAACGTCGATTGTTGCGCCCGGGTGTGTCACACGCCGACCGCGGCGGCGCTGAAAGTTATGTTGGGCGCAGGGGCGGCAACCAATTCCTACGAAGACATTGAAAAGGCGAACTCGATTTTGGTTTGCGGTGCGAACCCAACTGAGAACCATCCGATAATTGGCGCGCGTATAAAGCAAGCCGCTCTGAAAGGCGCTAAGCTGATTGTGATAGATCCGCGCGCGATTGAGCTCAGTCGCTATGCGGCAATCCACTTGCGTACGCGGGCCGGCACGAACATTCCATTGCTCAACTCGCTGGCCTTCGTGATTCTGGAAGAAGGGCTCTACGACGAGGCTTTCATCGAAGAGCGCGTTACCGAGTTTGATGAGTTTCGTAACTTCATCAAAGATTTCACTCCGGCTACCGTCGCCAAGATCTGTGATGTAAACGCGGATTTGATTCGCTCCGCGGCCAAACTCTACGCAAGCACAAAACCTTCAATCTGCTTTCACGGGCTCGGTCTGACAGAACACACACAAGGTACGGAAGGCGTAATGTGTCTGGTTAACCTGGCGCTGCTGAGCGGCAACATTGGCAAACCCGGTACGGGCATCAATCCGCTACGTGGTCAGAACAATGTGCAGGGCGCAGCGCACATGGGTTGTGATCCTGGCATCCTTACTGGCAGTGTCCCGCTCAGCGATACGCAGACATTTTTTGAAGCAGTCTGGCGCGCAGCGATCCCAACTCGCGCAGGCTTGAACATGATCGAGATGATGGATGCGGCTCAGGCCGGAAAGTTAAAGGCACTCTGGACGATCGGCTACGACATTCTCCTTACCAATGCGAACAGCAAGTCGACGGAACAGGCGCTTCGATCGCTCGATCTACTTATTGTCCAGGACATGTTCCTGAATGAAACGGCCCGTCTGGCGACTGTATTTCTGCCGGCTTGCTCATCGTTTGAGAGAGAAGGCACGTTCATGAATGCCGAGCGTCGCATTCAGCGAGTGCGGAAAGTTATTGAGCCGCGGGGGCCCGCCCGGCCGGATTGGGAGATTGTCTGCCATCTCGCGCGGGAAATGCACAAGGGCGAGTTTTTTAACTACTCCTCCGCCGAAGAGATCTGGGCTGAGATTCGTTCCGTATGGCCTGCCGGCCGAGGCATCACTTATGAGCGTCTCGAGAAAGCAGGCGTGCAGTGGCCATGCTTCGACGAAAACGACAATGGCGCAACTATCCTGCACACGGAGAGTTTTGCTTCTGGCAAGACAGCCGCCCTGCGCCGTATTCCTTACCGGCCCACCAAAGAGACAGTCGGCGAGAACTATCCTCTGCTGCTTATGACCGGTAGAACTCTCTACCAGTTCAATGCCGGCACAATGACGCGAAGAACCCCGAATTCAGAACTCCAGGAGAGCGATTATCTGGACATCTCGCCGGCGGATGCGGACCGTCTACAACTCAAGACTGATGAACGCGTCCGGATCCGCAGTCGCTACGGTGAAGCCACGATGCCGCTCAGGGTCAGCCCCAGCGTACACCCGGGCGAACTATTCGCCAGTTTCCAGACCGCTGAGTTTTTCCTCAATCGCGTAACCAGCCCCCATCGTGACCGGTACGTGAAAACGCCAGAGTACAAGGTAACAGCGGTAAGAATTGAAAGAGCCTGATCTTCAACTACGGCAGGTTCAAAAGAGCCTTTGCTGCGGTTGGCGCGATGTGGCCCATGGATCGGCGAAATAGGTTCCCGCCCGATGCGGATGCTGTTCGAGAACGAGCAGTTCCTTTATGGCGGGCAGTTGAGAAGCTTGGAATTCAGCAAGGCTGCCGGTAAAGGCAATCCTGCCTGCCTCCAACACGATAATCTTTGTCTTCGGTAATTTCTCCAGCGGCGCTTCGCAAATTAAGATCTCGTCTGTGTGGTTCTCTAACGCGATATATTTAGCCAGATAGGGAAGTTCGTAGAGTTTTTTCGTGACGTAGAGCGAAGAGATCTTATTAATGTCGCGAGCGCGAATGATCAGATTGAGTACCTGCAACGCAACAAGTGGGTCAAGACTCATTGTCGGCTCGTCAAATAACATGATTGATGGCCACCCGATCATCGCCCGCGCAATCTCCAGACGGCGTTTCATGCCCCCGGAGAGCTCCTCAGGAAGCTTCTCCTCTTCGCCGTCGAGACCAACAAAATGTAACACTTCGGTTACCGCTTTTTGGATTTCTTCCTCAGACCACCCATGTTCGGTGGGACGGTAAGCGGCGTTGTCATAAACAGACAGACCGGTGAAAAGAGAATCCTCCTGAAAGACCATTCCCATCAGGCCGCCTCGTACTGCCAGCAACTCCGATTCATCAAGCGTTTCAATCTCCCGACCAGCAACGAAGATTTGGCCCGAGTCGGGTTTCAACAGCCCGATAGCGAGCTGCAGAAGAACCGATTTGCCGGAGCCGGACGCGCCGGTAAGAAAGATCATTTCGCCGCGATCCAGTTGAAAACTGACGTCAATAAGCGCGGGTGTATCGTCAAAGCTCAATGAGACATGGCGAAACTCGATGGCCTTCAAATAGTCGTTGTCAGCCTTTGGAACAATCATCACGTGTTACCTCCCGGTTATGAGATTTACCTCAGGGCCATTCCGATGGATCGTTCTCACTTGTTACGAATGACCTCAACTGAGCAATGCGCACGTGCCGCTACTGCCGCCGATACACTTCCCAGGACAAATCTCTCAAAACGATTACTGAAACCGGTTGACCCAACAAAAATACAATCTGCTCCCCACTCTTCCGCGGCCTTGACAATCTCCTTTTTCGGGTCGCCCTCTCTTCGAGCGGTCGTCACTTTAGCATTAGCGCCGTCGAATAAACCCGCGCAGGTTTTCAGGATGTTCTCGGCCCAAACGCTATCCTCTTGGTTTATGTCCTCGACAGCTTCGGCGACTGCTGGAATGAGATCGGCGAAGGGCGCCGCGAGAGGGTCGTCCACAACGATTAATCGAATTTCACTGCCGGGCGGCCAGGAACGCGCAGCTACTTCACGCGCTGCGGCTTCACTTCCGGGAGAGCCGTCCAGGCCGACGATGATCCGTACGGGAGTGCCTGGCTCCTCTAAACGACCGCGCGCAACTCGCACCGAACAGCGCGCCTCGGTCAATACCCTTTGAGACACACTGCCGAGTACGAAGCGTCCTAACGCCGTCCTCCCGTGTGACCCAACCACGACGAGATCTGGCTGCCACTGGTCGGCTCTAAACACCAACTCCCACGCAGGCGATCCGCATGACGAATCGGCCGATACTTTCCAGCCCGGAAAGTTTGTTTGCACTCGCGTACTGGCCCGTTCGGCGAGTGCGAGCGCTTGTTTCGCTGCCTCAGTTTCCCGGGCATAAACTCGCTTCAAGTCGGCCGGAACCTCAACCTCACGCGCTTTTTCGACTATTTCATAAGCCGAAGGTGGTGGCGGCGGCAGCCACACTTCAGCTACCGATAGGATCTGGACCTCGGCGCTGGGCGGCAGTCCGGCGCGAGCGAGGTCGTCAAGGGCCGCGTCAGCACATTCCGACCCGTCGTAGCCAACCAGAATTTTCATCTTATCCTTCATCTGTCTTTCTCCATGCTTTCCGCAAAAATATATTGGCAAGGGGCATACCGTAAGAGCTTAATTAAGTTATTGCCATTCTGCGACTCCCAACCACCGTCCTGCTTCGATTCTGCGCCCTTTTGCGCAGCTTTTGCGGAAGGTTCCCCATAGTTTCCGGGTTTTTAATGGGATAAACCTGCTCAACAGCTCCCGGAACACCTATTGCCCCCTAATCGCGTGCGTTGCTCAAGTTCAAATTCTAAGGCTTTCAGAATTGAGGTGCTAGCCATGCGAAAACCTACCTATTTGAGCCTGGGAATAGCAGTTGGTTTGCTGCTTCTGGCCAAACCAGCAGTTGGGCAGTCCAACCCACCGCAAGAAGACGAGCGGGTTATTGTAGGTACTCACCTTGTCACCGTGAACGTGATCGTAACGGACAATAACGGCCGCTACGTGAAAGGCCTGACTCGAGATCGGTTTGCGGTTTACGACGACACGGTGAAACAGGAGATTGCACATTTCTCTGCCGGTTCGTCGCCCGTTTCGCTGGGAATTATTTGTGAAATCCATGAGACGGCAACTGAAAGATTGGAAGCCATGCTTGCTGCCATCAAGCAATTTGCCGGCACGCTTGGCAATCGCGACGACTTCTTCTTTGTGGCTTTCAGCAGGCACGGTAGTCTGACGTCGGCTTTTATCCCGTCCGCGCAACAGGTTCTGGACCACTTGCAGTACGTCAAGCCTGGTGGACCATCCTCTCTTTACGACGCTGTTTATGTCGCCGCTGACCGCTTGCAAAAGGCGCGCAATCTTAAGAAGGCGTTGCTGGTGATCTCTGACGGCCAGGATAGTCAGAGCCGCTATACCTACAAGGAACTGCGTGATCGCCTCAGAGCTTTTGATGCCCAGATTTACGCGATTGGCATCGCCGACTCGACAATCGATCAATTTGCAGGCTATGGTCGCTGGGTTTTCGAAGACATAACGCGTAAAACTGGTAGGCGATCATTCCTGCTAAACTCGGAAGCGGCGCTCGGGCGGGCTGTTCTAGCAGAGATGTCTCGAGCAAGCGGGGGTGCAGCATACTTTCCGGAGACCGAAAGCGAACCGGAACTAGCTGGCATCTGCACCCAGATAGCTTTGGAGTTACGCGAGCAGTATACCCTCGGTTTCTACTCAAAGGTGACAGGCAGAAAGTGGCATCAGCTAAGAGTAAATGTAAAGGAACGGGCAGGTAGCTCTCGGCCCACTCTGTCGTACCGGGAAGGTTATCAGCATTCACGCAACTAGTGTGAGTTTCCCAATTGCTTTTACAGCGTCACTTGTTCGTGCCGTTGACTCTTATTCGTGCTGTTTCTTGTACTTTCGTGGATCGTCGTCGTGCGCGGGAATGCGATCCACCAACTCACACGAACAAACACGAAACTAACAACTCTCGCCGCGGCGTATTTTATCAAGCATAAGTTGAATTCGTTCTTTAATTATCGCCGTCACTCTTTTATAAACAATCTCTTCACCCATCTCGCCTCTGTCGATTTTTACGGACCGTGCATCTATCGGTTCACCAAAGCTGATCTTGACCTTTGCCAGCCGAATTCGCCAGGCATTGCGAGGCCAAATCCTATAAGTACCATCGAGCGCCACCGGCACAATCGGCACATTCAATTCAGTCGCCAGAATCGCCGCTCCTTTCTTGAATTCCTGGAGTTGGCCATCAAACGAACGCTGACCTTCGGGATAGATGTTGAGAATCCTGCCCTCACGCAAGGCAACTGCGCCTGCTCGCATGGCCCGGCGCAGGTGCGCGTCGGGATCTATTGGTACGACGTTGATCAGCCGCGCAAGCTGGGCAACCGCGACGTTAGTGAAGTACATGCTCGCTCCGACATGAACCATGTTCCGCAGCACGCGACGCGGATAGGTCGAACAGACCAGGAACGGATCCAGGTAGCTTTGATGATTCGGGCAGATCAGATATGGAGGTTCAAGTCGGCTCAGGACCTCACTGCCGGTAATTTCGAGACGAAAAAATACCCGGGCACAGAGATAGACCAGGCGCATTACTACAAACGCGAGCAGCGCCACCAGTGGCTTTTCTTTGAGCAACGGCTCCAGCTCCGGAACATCTGATGCCCGGCCGGCCACGATGTCGTGCCAGTGATATTCGGGCGCGGGTTGGGCCAGCACCAGCACGTCAGCTTCCGCCCCTTGCTTACTGGCACTGCGCATGAGGGAGTTTCCCAGCTCTATCACCTCACTTACCTTGAGTGCAGCGGACACTTGCTTCGGATCAAACTCGATACCGAGGGCTTGCTCAATGCTGGCCACACATTCCGCACGCGCCAGCGAGTCAAGCCCGAGGTCAATCTCAAGATTCATCCGGGGATGAATGACTTTGGTATCTGGCGAATTCTGCTTTATAGCGGCGGCAAGGGCGCGACCCGCCGGAGAATCCATCAGGGCCCGATCAGAGCTAGTGAAAGCAACCTCCGGGACCTTTGCAGACGGCCGGTCGAAAGTGCCGGAGGTCTTTAGTTGATCATGGACTTCGAAGCGGCGTACCTTGCGCGTCGAAGTGCGTGGCAATGGTTCGGCACGCAGCACAAAATCGTGCACACGCTGATATTCGGGCAGCTCACGTCCCAGGTTCTCCAGCTCCCAGATGACCCAGTCTTTTGCGTTGGCTATATGTTGCGCTTTGAGATGTTCAAAATTGGGAACTACAACTGCGCACAGTTTTTCTGCTCCTTTGAACTTGCTTGCCTCATCTCTTATCCCAAGTACACAGATCTCGCTGACAAACGGCGAGCGTTCGTAATGGGCCTCAACATCTTCGGGAAAAACATTTTTGCCTGATGGTAGTTTGATTACGTCCTTCTTGCGGCCAACGATATAGAGGTGCCCCGTCTTATCAAAACGTCCCAGATCGCCTGAACGAAACCACCGGTCAGAAGTGAAGGCCTCGCTATTGGCTTCAGGATTGTGGTAATACCCTGGCATGACGATCGGCCCCCGGATGAGTACTTCACCGACGCCTTCTTCGTTCGGCTCAGCGATCTTGACCTCAACACCATTCAGGGGAGTGCCAACAGATCCAATTTTGTTGTCGTCGAAACGAGTCACTGTTGCCGCTCCCGAGGTCTCTGTCAGACCATAGCCCTGCAAGATCGTAAAGCCGAGGCGATGAAAGTCTCCCGCCACCTCGTGATCGAAGCTCGCCCCACCTGAGACCGCCAGTCGCAGTTTGCCGCCAAATGACTCATGGATACGTTTGAAGAATAGACGGCCGGCATTTATCCCGAGCAGGTTGCGCAACCAGCCGTTGGCAACGAGCATGGTCTTGAACAATGCCCTGACCGGAAAAGGCTGTTTGTGTACTGCGTCGAATATCTTCTTATGAAAGAGATACCATAAACGCGGCACACCAACGAGTGCAGTTGCGCCACCCTCTTTCAAACCGCGCTCGATCTCAGTACTGCTCAACTCTCTGAGATAAACCACACGCGCGCCTATTATCGTGGACAGCCAGAGATTGACGATTTGCGAGTAAGAATGAAACAACGGCAGCAGACTCAGTACTACCTCCCGGTCGCTGATATGCATTACTTCTTGAACCTTGTCGCTCTCGGCATAGATGTTTCCGTGAGTTAGTGATACAGCCTTGGGCACACCAGTTGTGCCTGACGTGTACATGAGCAGCGCCAAATCATCTCCCCTGGCCGGAGGCGAAGCTGCATTGAATTCACGTGGTGTTGGCGTGATGGCCCAATCTTCAAAACTAGCCACGCCATCTGGTTGTTGCAGCGGTCGTAAGGCAACCGCCGGAATCTGCCGGCCCTGTTCTTCGCAAGCGGCGCGAAATTTCTCCAGCGAGGAGGGAGAAACAAATGCGAGCTTCGCTTCCGAATCGTGCAGAAAGGTCGCGAGCGCTCTCGTTGTTGCTGCCGGGTCTAAGGGAGTGACTACTGCTCCCCGATAAAGGATCCCCAGGTACGCGATGGCCCAGTTCGGATGGTTTTCACCAATGATGGCCACGCGGTCACCAAATGCTATTTTCTCCTGACCCAGACGATAGGCAATGCTGCGGATTTGCGAGAGCATGGAGCCGAAAGTGATAGTCTCTGTGCCTTTCGCTTCGATCATCATCATTGCCACTTTGTCGTTGCGAATGCTGGCCGCCTCTACGACGCGCTGACAGAAAGACTGCTCTTTGGTGACTATGTCCTTCATGCGGGAAAATCCCTTATGGTTTCTGATTTGCTTGGTACATTAATGGCAACGCTTGTACCTTCGAGGTCAGCTCATTTTTAGGACGAACGGGCGCCAATAGCAACCTAATCCAGGCAGGCTGCAGGGTACGTTCGCGCAGTGGTGGGTAAGTTTACGCAGTCGTGATAGATGTATTGGTTCGCTTGTGACTGAGAGAGTGAATTCTTTTGTGGCAGCGCGCCTCGACGAAATCGCGCGCATTCTGGAGGAGCAAGGCGCAAATGTCTTTCGCGTTGGCGCCTACCGCCGAGCCGCGACCATGCTGAGGAGTCTTAAGCAGCCGATCGATGAGATCGTGCGAATCGAGGGTATCGAGGGCATCCAGAAGCTGCCAGGGATTGGTGATACTCTGGCGCGCTTCATTCATCAACTGGTGGTTAGCGGGCGGCTGCCTATGCTCGAACGTCTCCGCGGCGAGAGTGACCCCGTTGCCCTGTTACGCACCGTTCCCGGAATTGGGAGAGTGATGGGCCAACGCCTTCATGATGAACTTGGCGTCGAGACATTGGAAGAACTTGAAATTGCCGCACACGACGGACGACTTGCCAGGATCTCCGGCCTGGGAGAGAAGCGAATAGCAGGCATTCGCGATTCCCTGGCAACGCGTTTGGGACGAATCAGACCAAGCGGACCAATGTTGTTGCCCGGCCAACCACCAGTATCTGAGATTCTTGGTGTCGATGAGGAATACCGCACTAAAGCTGCTGCCGGTGAGCTTCCTAAGATCACTCCGAGGCGGTTCAATCCTAAACAAGAGCAGTGGCTGCCGATACTACATACAATCCGCGGAGAGCGACATTACACCGCCCTGTTTTCCAATACGCCGCGTGCGCACCAACTGCGAAAAACCTCTGACTGGGTCATTATTTACTACGATGGTGGGGATGGCGAGCGTCAGGGCACGGTGATTACGTCCGCGTATGGCCCACTCGAAGGTAAACGAATCATTCGCGGCCGCGAGCCGGAGTGTGGGGAGCATTACTTTCACCGAGCAGCCGAGCAGCATACTGCACGCCGTGCGAGCCTGTAGAGGCATGACTCGGTGCCGCCCCTACCGAAGGGACTCGAGCGCCTGGTGGGTCGCCCGCTCGCCAACGGCGATCATCCGATCTGCTGCTCTGGCAGACGGTACATAGCCTTTTGCAGGGATTTCCGGATGAATGTGAACGTTTGTATGCGACAGCGCGAATCGATAGTGTGAAGGATATGCTCGACTTGTGCGCCCTTGCTCGTAAGGCGAACAGCCCAATGACCGCATTAACGAACTCCATTCCCATACATCGGACGCGATGACAAATTCTGCCCCTAGCTCCCGGCAGGCGCGACTTGGCAGAACGCAGGAAAAGCCGCCATCTTTCAGTCGTATGCCGTCGCGCACGACAGGGCGACGCAACAGACGCACCGCGCAACTGGCGCTAATAGCTGATGTCAAGGGGCCACTCTTGAGGGTGACTGCGCTATTATGCGGCAAGACTGTGGCGACCGCGGCAAACGGATACTGGAGCCGCTCAAACGTTTCCGGCAGATAGTCAGAGCAGAATTGCTCGAGGAGTCTTCCGTGCAGCAAACGCGGCCAGAAAACAGATCGAGCCATGTCGGCCATCTCTCGCCAGGCCATTCCCGCCGCCAGAGCCGCGCCAATGATGCTACCAACGCTGGTTCCGGCGATGACGGTGGGCCTGATCCCTGCTTGATGCAGGGCCTTGATTACGCCAATGTGCGCGAGTCCGCGTACAGCACCGCCACTCAGGGCGAGCCCAACGCGCTTGGATTGAAGTGAGTCTATAACTTTTGGCATGCAAACCAATTATTACATCGATGAGGAGGAAGTAAAAGTAAAGACCGAGACAGCTGCAGAGCGCCTGTTGCGGATCGGTCACTTGATTGCACCACTTGATTCACACCCAGTTACGACAAGCAAAGATCTGGGCCGAAATTTATGGACGCGCATGGTCGACACTGTGTTTGCCGCGGTGCGTCGGTACACGCCGCCACTTCACTGGTTTCTTGCCACGCTCACCGCGGTTATGCTCTTCGTCTATGTTCGTCTCTTAGCACTTACTGTTCGTGTCGTTGCCCCAGGTAAACCACAGTGGCCGGACTTGCCGGCGCCATCCGTCATTGCTTTATGGCACGGAGACGCTCCGTCATTACTCGTAGCCTTTGCCAGCCAACGTCCGGCTTTACGTTCCGTAATTCTGGTCGCCGGTGATGCACGCGGCGATGCGATTAGTCAGCTGTGCCGGTGGCTGGGTTTTACTGTGATACGTGGAGGCGGCCCGACTGGAGGCTGGAATATACTGATTGATCTGGCGCAAGAACTTGCGGCAGGCGCTTACGTCTTCGTCACGACTGATGGTGGTGGTCCGGCTCATGTTGCAAAAGTTGGTGCGGTTGCACTCGCGGCGGCTGCGAGAGTACCGCTCGTTCCGCTAAGGGCAGATTGTTCACCGGCCCTCGAGGAACGTCACAAATGGGACTCGGCGCGCAACCCACTTCCTTTCAGTGTGGTCACGGTTCTATTGGGAACAGCGCGCCGCTTCGAACTGTTTACGGATCCGTCCTCAGTCGAGGAAGCACGACTCTGGCTGGAGAAGACATTAAATGCGTTGCGTATTGGCAATTTGCCCCGCAACGTGTAGCTGATGAAATAATTGAAGTGCAAAAACACTGGGAACACTTTGCTCACGAGGCAGACATGGGGGTCCGGGGGTTCGGCCCTACCAGGGACGAGGCCTTTGAGCAGGCGGCTTTGGGATTGACTGCTGTGATCACTGATCTCGCAACCGTTCGACCGCGAGAAATGATTACCACCAGTTGTGAGGCGCCTGACGAGGAGCTGTTATTTGTCGATTGGCTGAACGCGCTAATCTATGAGATGGCGACACGAAACATGTTGTTCAGTCGATTCGAAGTTCACCTTGATGGGCAACATTTACAGGGAAAGGCCTGGGGAGAGAAGGTAGACGTCGTGCGCCACCAGCCGGCTGTCGAGACTAAGGGCGCAACGTACACAGCGTTGCGAGTTGCTCAAGATCAAAATGGAAACTGGATGGCCCAGTGCGTCGTTGATGTCTAACTGCCCGGTTTTTCGATGTTGACGACTTGTTGCGCGCCTGTATGGCAGGTGATTTATGGATACAACATACTGAGACGCGAGTCGCATTTCGAGTGGCACATTCCACAAGACTCAAACAAGTGACTTTGCAGGACGAAATTCTTGCCAGCCTGAAGCGCGCGCTTGATGAAGACATCGGCGCCGGCGATGTGACTACTAATAGCATCGTAGCGCCAGACGCTGCGCTTCACTGTCAGATTGTCGCCAAGCAAGAGGGCATCGTTGCCGGCCTCGACCTGGCTCAAGGCGTGCTACTTTTACTCAATGACGAGATTAACTTCAGTGCTGCTGTCCCGGAAGGATCGGGCGTAGAAAAAGGCTCAGTGCTGGCACATGTGTCAGGTTCGGCTCGTGCCTTGTTGACCGGTGAACGCACCGCGCTGAACTTCCTCGGCCGGATGTCGGGAATTGCCACTCTGACACACCGGTTTGTAGAGGCAATTTCGGGCACCGGCGCTACCATTCTCGACACTCGTAAGACGGCTCCCGGCCTGCGGGCAATCGACAAACTGGCTGTGCGCCGGGGCGGCGGCCAGAATCATCGCACAGGTTTATATGATATGGTTCTGATTAAGGACAATCATATCGATTTCGCTGGTTCGCTGTCTGAGGCTGTTCGCCGAGTGCGCGCGACCGGTACAAAACTCGAAATCGAAGTTGAGGCGCGCACGCTTGATGATGTACGGCAGGCGCTTGATCTTGGTGTTGACCGGGTCCTGCTGGACAACATGTCTATTGACGACATGCGTGAAGCGGTGGGCATGAATGCCTGCCGGGCTAAACTCGAGGCTTCAGGAAATGTGACCCTCGAAAATGTTCGTCAGATTGCGGAAACGGGTGTTGACTTCATTTCGGTCGGGGCGCTGACCCACTCGCCAAAGGTTTTCGATGTCAGCCTGGATTGGGTCCCGTGGAAAACTAAAAGCCTGGAAATATCAACTAATAGAAAATCAACTAATAGACAAGCCGGCAGGGACAGATAAGAAATGATTGATGAAACCACCACCAGCGGGATGTACGAGAGAATGAAGGCGCTTTTGGCCGACACGATTCCAGACTTTGAGCTGCGCCTTAAGGCGGAGCTGGCTGCCAAGATCAACCGCCTGAAGAAACAGAAGAATGCCGTGATTCTGGGCCATAATTACATGGAGCCGGCCCTTTTTCACTCGATACCCGATTTTGCCGGCGACTCGCTTGAACTCAGCCGCAAAGCAGCGCAGACCGATAAAGACATCATAGTCTTTTGCGGCGTCAGGTTTATGGCTGAGACCGCCAAGATTTTAAATCCGAATAAGACGGTGCTCCTGCCCTCGCAGAAGGCTGGATGCTCGCTCGCCGCCAGCATTACCGCCGCCGATGTGCGCCAGTTAAAACAGAGATTTCCGGGCGTTCCCGTTGTTACCTATATCAACACCTACGCCGACGTGAAGGCCGAATCCGACGTCTGCTGCACTTCTTCGAACGCAGTTGCGGTGATTGAATCGCTTGGAAGCGAAACCGTTATTTTCATCCCGGACGAGTATCTCGCCGGGAATGTCGCTCGGGAGACTGGAAGACACATCATCTTTCCAACGCGAGAGCCCACGAGGAAGTTCGAAACCGAACTCGATTATCAGATGATCGGCTGGCCGGGCCGGTGCGAAGTGCACGAGAAGTTTACGGTCGCAGACATCAACAATGTCAGAAAACAGTTTCCCGATGTCGTGATTCTCGCCCATCCCGAATGCAGTCCGGAAGTGGTTGAGGCTTCCGACTATTCCGGAAGCACCAACGCGATGATCAAGTATGTGGAACGTACAAAAGCTCCGCGCTATCTACTGTTGACGGAGTGTTCAATGGGCGACAATATCTCTGCTGCGAACCCTGAGAAAGAGATGCTGCGCCTATGCAGCGTCCGTTGTCCGCACATGAATGAGATCACGTTGGAAGACACCCTTGAAGCGTTGCAGAAAGACCAATATGTGATCGAGATTGACGAAGAGATCCGCAAACGAGCGTTGAGATCAGTCGAGCGAATGCTTGCTATTGGTTAAGCTTGGATCATTTGACATTTGGCATTTGACATTTTTCAGTTCACATTGGAACGCGCAAATGGCGAATGGCAAGTACAAGAATAATGTGAACTGACAAATGTCAAATGCCAAATGATTCTTAATTGCTGAAAGGAACAGGTCAGTACCACCGCGCGGTAGCGGGTGGGTTGAGATGCGCTAATTGGGGCGT
>DATEUF010000257.1:0-46131 GCA_035283325.1 Pyrinomonadaceae bacterium
GTCGAATTCGGCGGTACAAGTGGGGCAGCGGTGGCGGCGCTTGCAAGTCACGACCTCCAGCTCCAGCAATTCGAGATCAGTTTCGCGGGTCAATGCATCGAAGCAGAACTGCAGGGCCGAGAGATCCACGGCGGCCAGCTCGCCAATGCGCAGCCCGACCTTACGAGGTTGCGCTCCAGGATGGCGCGCCGCCTCAGCCCTGACCGCTTCTAAAACAGAGTTGGCGATGCCCATCTCGTGCATAGGCTATCAGCAGATGCGCGGCAGTTGGTCGCCAGCGAGCATGTCCACGACTCGCGTCGTTCCAAGTGGAGTTCGCATGGTTACCAAACCCACGTTCTTTTCGGTGACAGTGCCGATCATCTTCGCTTGGCGGCCATGAGGGTGGTTCTGCATGGCCCCAAGCACTTCCTCCGCCACGCTCGCCTCCACAATCGCGATCAGCTTGCCCTCGTTTGCCACGTAGAGCGGATCGAGTCCCAGCATCTCGCATGCCCCTTTGACCTCCTCGCGCACGAGAATCGCACGTTCCTCCAGCTCGATCCCGACTCGTGACTGACCAGCGATTTCGTTCAGGGCACTGGAGAGCCCGCCCCGCGTGGGGTCACGCATGCACCGAATGGCCCGCGTCACCTTCAGCATCTCCCCGACCAGTGTGTGCAGGGCTGCACTGTCACTCTCGACCCTGCTTTCGAATTCCAGTCCTTCGCGTTGTGCCAGGATGGCGATTCCATGTTCACCGATCGGCCCGCTCAGCAGGATCCTGTCTCCGGGTCGGGCTTGACTGGCCGACATCTCGACACCCTCCGGTATCAGCCCGATGCCGGTGGTATTAATAAAGACACCATCAGCGCTGCCTTTCTCGACAACCTTCGTGTCCCCGGTGACGACTTGCACGCCGGATGCATCCGCTGCCTGTTGCAGTGAACTGACCACCCGACACAAGACCTCCATGGGAAGACCTTCCTCAATTATGAAGGCAGCAGTTAGAAACAGGGGCTGCGCACCGCCCATGGCCAGATCATTCACAGTGCCGTGCACGGCAAGGGAGCCGATATCGCCGCCGGGGAAAAACAGAGGTTTGACTACAAAGGAATCGGTCGTGACGGCAATTCGGGAGCCATTTATGTCGACGACTGCCTGGTCGTCTAGTCTTGACAAAGCCGGGTTCCGAAACGCAGGCAGGAAGACGTCCCGCACCAGGTCGGCGCTGAGTTTCCCTCCGCTCCCGTGGCCCAACAGAACCATGTCCCAAACGGGCAGAGGCGCTGGGCAGTTGATCTGGGCAATTGTTTTCTCTGTGTCTAGCATGCCATTAACCCTAGCTTGCCACCGCATGCCGGCGGTAGTGGTAATACGCCGCGCAAGCACCTTCGGCGGAAACCATGGGGGCGCCCAGTGGGTTTTCGGGTGTGCATCGTATGGCGAATGCCGAACAATCGGTCGGTTTCTTCAAGCCTTGCAGTACCTGGGCACTGATGCATTCGACCGGCTCGTCCGCCGAGATCAACTCCAGGTCGAAATTCTTGTTTGCGTCGTAAGTCGCGTACTCGGCACGAAGGCGCAACCCACTACGGGGAATCAAGCCGATGCCACGCCATTTCTGGTCGGCAATTTCGAATACTTCCTTCATGATCTCCTGGGCTGGTTGATTACCTGGGTAAGTAACCGAGCGGACGTACTGGTTCTCCACCTGCGCCTTACCGCACTCCAGTTGTTTCACCAGCATCAGGACGGCTTCCAGTATGTCCACGGGTTCGAAGCCGCCCACCACGATGGGAACGGCGAACTCGCGGACCAGCGACTCATACTCTTGGTAGCCCATCACGGTGCAAACATGGCCCGGGGCAATGAAGCCTTGCACGCGGTTTTCCCGTGAAGCCAGCAAAGCGCGAATGGCCGGCGGCACCAGCACGTGCGAGACCAGCATGGAAAAGTTCGTCAGGCCTTCGCGCTTCGCCTGCCAGGCTGTCATGGCATTGGCGGGCGCTGTCGTTTCGAAGCCGATGGCCAGAAAAACTATCTTGCGATCAGGATTTGCACGAGCAATCTTTACTGCTTCAAGCGGAGAATAGGCGAGTCGGACGTCAGCTCCCTGAGCCTTAGCCCGAAACAGGTCTGAATTCGACCCAGGAACCCGTAACATGTCGCCATAGGAGACCAGAGTCACATCGGGACGCAGGGCCAGCGCGATGGCTTTGTCGATTGTCTCGAGCGGAGTGACGCAGACTGGGCAACCTGGCCCGTGGACCAGCTCAATCTGCGAAGGAAGGAGTTCATCGAGACCATAGCGCATAATGGTGTGGGTTTGACCGCCACATATCTCCATCAATACCCAGGGCCGGGTGATGCATTCGGCGATTTCTCTGGCCAGGGCCTTGGCTATGCGTTCGTCCCGGTATTCATCGATGTACTTCATCGCACTCTTGCCCAACTGTAATGAAATGGTCGCGGCGCTGCTTAGAAACTGCGTGAAGAACCTAATCGCGCTAATCATCCGGCGCTGGGCAACTCTTCCGCGGGTGGAAGTTCTGCTTGCAACGCCTCCATCTCTTCCAGCAACTGGTAGGTCCGCTCGGCCTCTGCCGCGTCTACACGGCTGATGGCGAAGCCCACATGCACCATCACGTAGTCCCCCACGTTAACTTCGGGAACAAAGTCCAGGCTGACATGCTGGGTGATTCCCCCGAACTGCACCCGGCCAATGCGCAAGCCGTTCTGCTCTTCGCTTCCCACAATTCTTCCGGGTATGGCCAGGCACATGGTCGTTTCTCCTTGTGCAGAAACTACACCTCAGTATTCTGTTCGATCAGTCGTCTATGACACAGTTCGCTGAGAGCGGCTTTTGTCAATGGGCCCAGGGCGGTCTCGACTGCGGGCGACAACGTCATGCCCCAGTCGGTGGTCGCCGGTTGTATGCCTAGTAGGGATACACGAGGTTGCCGTTTTGCCAGGATGCGCAGCGCAACCAGGAGATCGGTCAGTCCCAGGTGGTGCACGCTTCCATTGCCGGGCAGCTTATCTAATTCCGCACCTGACATCCGAATCAGCGTTCCGGGAGCTTGGCCTACATCCACGGCATCGAGCACCATCAAGTGAGAACAATCCCAGAGGTAGTTGAGTAACTCCAAGCCCAGAGTGCCTCCTTCAATAACGGCCACATCCTGCGGCAACCTTTCGTCGCTCTGGAGAAGCTCTGCAGCTCGCGCCCCTACTCCGTCATCGGAGTGAAGAATGTTGCCCAGACCAAGCACCACCGTTTTCGAACGCGGAGTGTTCATTCTCTAACCAGCCTTGCGCACGGTTGATTCTTCTTCCAGTTCGTCTGCAGGGACAAACTTGTACCCGGTGAACATGCTCTCAATTAAGCCGTTCCGTTCCTCCCACGACACCAGAACCGCACTGTAAACGTGGTGAATGACGAACGCAAAGAAGGCGAACATGATTAAGAAATGAATGAGGCGGATGTTCTGGATGTCGATCAGCCGCGGGAGCCACCCGATCAAAACACCCAGCAGCCAGCCACCACGCACCTGGCCATAGAGTGCCAAGCCAGTGAGAATCTGAATAAGCATCAGTGTGAACATGAACAAGTAAGTCACAGCTGCCAAAGCGTTATGTCCGACCCGATGGACCAAGTCTTTGCGCAGGAAGCTGTAATATGCCAGCATATTGCCCATGCCTCGCCATTGACGGCGGCGGATGGGAAAGAACTCCCGCCAGTTTGACCATTCGTTACCTTGGAAGAACCAATACATGCGCAAGAGAAAAGCTCCGATGAAAACGAAGCCGGAGATCACGTGAATGAACCGCATTGTCGCCATCAGGAAGAGGGTTCGGCTGCTCGCGACAATGAAGGGGTTGTGCATGTAGTATCCCGTAAACGAGAGGACGACCACAGACAGGAATATCAACCAGTGAGAGACGCGCACCGGTAACTCCCACACGTAAACTCGAACAGGTGGCGAAGCTGGCTCGGGGCGGTGGGCTTCCCCCCAGGCATATTGCCTTAGCGTACTCATTGACAGCTTCCTTTCAGCTCGCCTTCTGCGTCGCGTAGCGTCTCCCGCGTGCGTCAACCACGTGGACGGCACAGGCCAAGCAAGGATCGAACGAGTGAATCGTGCGCAGGATCTCCAGCGGCCGCTCTGGGTCCGCAATCGGCGTCTTCAGCAGCGACGCCTCGTAGGCGCCGCGCTGTCCCTTAGCGTCCCTGGGGCCAGCATTCCAGGTTGTCGGCACGACGGCTTGGTAATTCTTGATCTTCTTGTCTTCGATTTGCACCCAATGTGCGAGCGAGCCGCGTGGAGCTTCGTGAAAACCGAAGCCGTGCGCTTCGCGTGGCCAAGTGTCCGGGTCCCATTTCTCGCCGTTGTGCACACGGAGATCACCATGAACTACAAGGTTGGTCCCCAGTTCAGTGATCCATTTGCTTGCGTAGCGTGCCATGAGCTGTGACTCGATGGCGCGCGCGGCAATCCGTCCGAGGGTCGAGAAAAGCGCGGTCGGTTGCGCCTTCAACTTGGCCAGAGTCCCATCAACGAGAGTTTTTACCTCCTGGTGTCCTGAGGCGTATGCGATCAGCATGCGCGACAACGGCCCAACCTCCATGGGCTGATCCTGGTAACGAGGCGCCTTCAGCCAGGAATACTTGTGATCGGTTTCGAGGTACTGGAAAGGCGGTTTCGGACCTGTGTACTTCGGCTTTGTCTCGCCTACGTAGGGATGCTTTGCAGCGCTGTCTCCGTCCGAGTACTCATACCAAGAATGCGTAACGTATTCGGCTACATTGGCCGGATCAACCGGATGCACGGTGGCAAGATCCCGGTTTAAGATGATCCCGCGCGGCAGGAAAAAGCGCGAGGCATCCTTTATGCCGCCTTGGGGGTAATCTCCGTAAGATAAGAAGTTTCCCAGTCCCTCGCCACGAGTGAACCAGTCAGGATAAAAGCCCGCAACCGCCAGCACGTCGGGAATATAGACTTGGTCAACGAATTGCTGTGCCCGTGCTGCCACCTCGGTTAGGAAGCCGATCCGCTCGGGGTTGATCGTCGCCTGCGGCTCGTTGGGATCCATGGCGGTCGACATGCCTCCCACCAGGTACGTCTGCAGATGGGGGTTCTTGCCACCCAACACAGCATGGATGCGGATGTACTCTCTCTGAAATTCAAGCGCCTCGATGTAGTGCGCGACCGCCAACAGGTTTGCCTCAGGCGGCAGGTGATAGGCGGGATGGCCCCAATACCCGCTGCTGAACAGGCTCAACTGCCCGCTCTCCACCAGCGCCTTAACGCGGTCCTGGATGCCTTTGAAATAGGTCCGGCTAGACTTTGGCCAGTCAGAGATCGACTCCGCAAGCTGCGAAGTCTTTCCCGGATCTGCCTTCAGGGCCAATGTGACGTCGACCCAGTCAAGTGCGTGCAGGTGGTAAAAGTGGATGACATGGTCCTGCACCTGTTGGCTGGCTGCGATGATATTGCGGATGATGCGCGCATTCTGTGGAACTTCGATCCCCAGGGCATCCTCGACGGCGCGAACCGAAGCTAAGGCATGGACGGTTGTGCACACGCCGCAGATTCGCTGCGCCCAGATCCAGGCTTCCCGCGGGTCGCGCCCGCGCAGAATCAGTTCGATGCCGCGAAACATGGTCCCTGAGCTCCAGGCATCGGAGACCACACCACCATCCAACTGGGCCTCAATACGTAGGTGACCTTCAATTCGGGTCACCGGGTCAACCACGATGCGGGCCATAAGTTCCTCCTACGCTTGTTTCGGCGGCTCTTGGCTCGCCGGTGGATGTTGTTGCCCGGGGACGGTCCTCATGCGATCGCGAATCGCGCTGGCGATGCCGTGCACGATGGTTGCACCCGCAACGGCCGCGGTTACTCCCAGCCCAATCTCGCCTGCAGTCACATCCACGCCGAACCCCGGAACGGAAGGTAAACGGTCGTAAAAAGGGGAGCGGGTGTCCCAGAATCGGTGCGAGGCGCACGCTAGACAGCCATGGCCCGCCTTGACCGGCCAACTTGTCCCATCGTTCCAGCGCACTGAAGGGCAGTTGAAGGTCGCCTCCGGCCCCTTACACCCCATCTTGTAGAGGCACCAGCCTTTGCGGTGACCCTCATCGCCCCACTCCTGGACAAAGCGACCAGCATCGTAGTGGGCTCGCCGCTCGCATTGGTCGTGAATAATCCGGCCGTAGGCAAAGAGAGGACGGTTATATTGATCCACGGCCGGCATTTCTCCGAAGGTCAGGTAGTGCACCAGGACCGCCGCCGTGTTGGCTGGATTGTTCGGGCAACCACCAAGGTTGATCACCTTGGCTTCGGGAACTGCTTCCTCGATACCGACTGCACCCGTTGGATTTGGGTCCGCCTTCACGAGGCCGCCATCCCAGGCGCACGCTCCCGTGGCAATGGTAGCCGCAGCATTGCTGCACACGTGGTGCGCAATGTCCACTGCCGTTCTGCCTCCGATTGTGCAATACACGCCACCATCCGCCAGGGGAACCGCTCCCTCTACCACTGCGATGAACTTTCCCTTTTCTTCCCGCACTACCCGTTCGAGCGCCGCCTCGGCCTGGTGGCCGGCACCCGCCATGACCAACTCGTGGTATTCCCAGGAAAGCAGGTCGAGCACTACGTCCACCACCGTAGGATGACTGGAACGTAGCATGGACTCGGAGTTGCCCGCGCAGTCCTGGAACTGCAGCCAAACCAGAACCGGCTTCTTCGCCTTTTCCAGGGCGGACGCCACCTGGGCCACATAGCGAGGAGGAAGCGCCAGAGTGGCTACCATGGCCGTGCAGAACTTGATAAATCGCCGGCGGCTTACGCCGTTTTGTTGCAGGGCGCCGAATAACGACTGGTTGGACGGCAGCATAAGGTCACCTCCCATGCAAGCAAACAAACTCGCTGGAACACCCCCGGCTCGGCCCAGATCTCCAAGTGCGAATTCTTCGTCTGTTATCCCGTTTTGTGTTAAGTCACCCTGGGTGTTAATTAGCGCGATCAATTCCCGTGCCCACGAAAGAAGCCAGAGAAAAGCTCGATTCTTCGCGTGCAACCCGGGGACGGGTTGAGGAAGGTGTGGGGTTTCACTCAATTATGAGCGGAAGTTTTCGCATCCGCAGGAAAAAAGGACTTGGGGTTGTCGCGGTGGAAACCGGCTCGCTTATATTGCCAAAAACTTCGGATCTAGCTCCAAATCAGCAACCCGCCAAAGATAAACGATGTGAGAACAATGCGCTTCATCGTGAGGGAATGAAGTGTTTCTGCGTCGGTGGCTAAATCAACATTGCCGGCATTTAGTGAGCCCCCAATTAAGCGACAAAATGAGATGCTTAATGCCGATTTCGATTGATTTATTAGGAACAACGGTTCTGACCCTGTCATCGCTGTCCGTTGTACACATTAGACTACAGCCAACCACTAGAATCTGGCGATGAGACCAATGCGCAAGGCGCGGGGAGATCCGGGCGAGATATTGGTGTTACCGTCGGCGTTCAAGTAGTACCTCGAGTTAAAGAGATTCTCAATGTTGCCCTGCAGACGCCATCTCTCGTTAAGGGAGTAATACAGAGCGCCGTCGGCTCTCGTGTATCCAGGAACAACAACTGAGTTGTCCACAGCGACAAACATCTCTGAGCGCGAAATGATTCCCAAGCCGACCCCGAGTCTTGCCAGGATCTGGTATTTATTCCAGAACGACAGTGTGTGGCGCGGCACCTGGCCTACCTGCTTCCCGGCAATAGCCACCGTCGTGGCACTGGTTATGAAAGCATCTTGATAAGAATAGCCACCAGTAGTGCTCCATGCCCGTGTGATATTTCCGTTTAATCCAACCTCGAAGCCGTTCGTGCGTTGGCTTCCGGTCTGTATGATCGCTGCCGGGTTGTTGGGATCTATTGACCTCGTATTCGTGCGATTTAGGCGGTAGAGCGCTGATGTAAAGGAGAGATTACGACGAATATCCCACTTCGCCCCCAATTCATAATTGGCAAACTGCTCCGGCTTTACTTGCTCTGTCACCGACGTCAGGGCAGAGAATTGATCGCCTGAGCTGGGTAGATACGACACACTATAACTGCTATACAGAGAGAGTTGGGCTACGGGTTTTATCACCAGACCAACACGCGGCGAAACCAGATTGTCTATGCGCCGCAGGGTTTTGGCGTTGCGATTATTGTGGTAGCGCAAGTCGAAGTAATCATAGCGCAGGCCCAGAACAAGTTGCGCATGGCGAGAGAGTTTAATCTGGTCCTGCAAGTATGTAGCAGCGAGACTGGTCTTAACATGATTATCCGCATCTGTTCCACTCTGGCGATAAATCACAGGCGTGGAGATGGTCGGGTGGTCATACGCAACTTGAATAAACGTGGTGCTGTTGCTGAAGAATCCTGTGTTGCGGAAATTGTCGGTTAACTGCCGACCTACTTCGACACCACCCAACAGAGTGTGCTCTATTGGTCCTGTCGACACAAGATAGTTGAGGTCCGTCTGATTGAAGAAATTCCTGCGCTTGGTGGCATTATTGTAGGCGGTAAGGGTGACCAGGGATTTGCCAGCGTTCACTGCTCCTGGCACGTAGTTTTGGTAAAATCTATCATAATCACCAAAGAGCGTTCGATTCCGGATGGTCAGTTTACCAACCTGGTGGTCTATCGTGCCTGACAAGAGACTAACATCCGACCTTACATGGCTGTCCTCAGGGTTACCATAGAAAGTGGAAATCGGAACGTCAGCAGGTCTGCCTTGAAATGACGTGATTCCCCGGTCGGCGGTGCGTCTATCGCGGGCGAATTCGTAACCGATTGTGAACGTTGTCTGGTCACTGGGCACAATCGTAAATGTCGGGTTGATGGCGAAGCGGTTTAAGTTGACGAATTTGCGGTAGCTGTTGGAGTTCTCATACACGCTGTTCAAACGAAAAGCTAGCTTGTCGCTGAAAGGTTGATCGAAATCGGCGGAAATCCGTCTGTTGCCGAAAGATCCGCCGACCGCTGAAATTTCGCGCAAGGCCGAGAAACTCGCTTCTTTGGTCACACGGTTGATGACGCCGCCGCCGCCGCCGCGGCCGAAAATCATGGCATTCGGTCCCTTCAGCGTCTCGAACCTTTCGAGGTTATAGAGATCCCGATGATACTGTGCGTCGTCTCGTACACCATTGAGAAAAAAGTCTGCGGTGCTGCTTTGACCGCGGAAGATGATCTGGTCCCGATTGTTCTCACCTTGATGGACCGAAAGCCCTGGTGTGTAGCGTGCTACGTCACCAACGCTTTGCATTAACTGATCTCGAATCTGCTCTTTCGTAACAACCACGACGGACTGCGGAACATCCAGAAGCGGCGTCAGTGTTTTCGTAGCACTGCTGATTGAATCCGTCTGATAGGTTCCGGTGGCAAAAACCGTCACACTGCCTGCTATTGCCGCAACCTGCAAAACGGCTTCCACCGCCGTATCGCCTGACTGACTCAGAGTGACAGACTGCGAGGTCGCGGAAAAGCCATCAGCAACTACTCTCACCACATATTCGCCACGATCCAGCGTCAGAGTGAACCCGCCAGTTTGGTCTGTTACTGAAGAAAAGCTTGCGGAACGATCCTTGGGTTCCGCGATGACGGTCGCGCCCGCCACAGCAGCCCCGTATTGATCAACTACCTTTCCGCGAAGGGATGGTTGCTTTGGTACTACTTGTGCATAGCTTAAGAGAGCACCGGTTACTCCAACTAGTCCAAGTCCTAGAATGCGTCGTGTTGTGGTTAATATCGACCTTGCGTGTTGGTTTTTATGGAACCTGTGTCCAATGGGACGTGCTGCTAATGCGGGAAGGACAGGTACCACCGCGCGGCAGGTAAATCTCCGTCCGGAGGCAATGAAGAACTCACCTTTGTTAATCACAAAATAAGCGCCCTCTTAAATGAAAGTGAAAACCATTTTCAACTAGCCCCAAGGCTAAACCAGGCGGAACCTTCGCGTCAAGGGAAAACTTTCAAACAAAGTAAGAAAGTTTTACTCAGCCGTGTGGGGTGACTAAGAGGATTCGGTTCATGCAGCAAATCTGTTATTCTTGTGCCCTTCAGAGTGGAATCCTTATACAGATGTATTTCATTCCAATTCGTCGCTGCTGGTTTAACTCGGTCGCACGGAGTTTGTGCACTTTCTTGTTGCTGGTTTGTGTAACCGGCGCAGTTCGGGCGCAGTCGGGTGATATCGCTGTCCCTACGCCCATCAGCAGTAATCAGATCTCCGGAAAAATAGCTGCAAGAGACATTGGCGATGCCAGAGTAACCTCGCATTTTTATGCGTTCGTGGGAACACGCGGTGACTTGCTGATTACCGTTCAAAGCTCAAATCTGAACGGCGACATCGACGTCTTTACTGCCGACGGTTTGCGGCCGCTGCTGAAGTTTACTGTTTATGCTGAAAGCTTAACCTCGATCACCAAGAGCTTCTACCTACGAAAACGCGAAGACCTGATCATACGTGTTGAAGCTCGAACTCCGAACGACGACGAGGGTACTTACGAGATTCGCTTGGGAGGATCATTTGAACCATTGAGTGCACCTCTCATGGCCCAGGCAGAGACGGCCCCAGTAGACTCTCCGGGAACTGCTGCTCGGTCGGATTCGAATAAGGTTAGGAGAGTGTCTTCGGTAGGCGCGCGAATCGCAGAACCTGAGCCGGCCCCGGAAATAGCCGCCCGGCCACTTCTGGAGCCGGCAGCTCCGAGTGAAACACCCGCAGCCGCAGCTGGCACACCCAGCGAGACACCAGCCGCGGTTGCCATGGAAAAACCGGCGGAACCGGAGCCTGTCAAGCCAGCTTCACCTTCAACTCTTCGTTCTCGCCGGTCGCCGAGACGGAGAGGCACAAAAACGCCGGAACCTGCAAAGACCGCCAGTACAGGCGAAGTAACTGAACCTAGAGAGGCGCCACCCAAAGAAAGATCCCCCGCCGAATCTGCAACTTCACCTAACGCTCCGTCGGCAGCCAAAGGCCGCAGCGCACGTGCTGGCCGGAAACGCCAGCGGCCGACCGAGCAGCCGCCGGTTGAGGCAGAGGCGCCAAGCGGACCTCGACTTATCATTCAGACCCTAGACGGAACGTTGATTGAGCGATATATGAGTTCTGTACGGCGTGTGCTAGTTGAACAAGGACAGGTCGTAGTGGTTGGTAAGGATGGCCACGTTGACAGGATCCTGTTGGCGCAGGTTGTGAAGATGACTATTGAACAGTAGAGACGCGTTCTGGTTAGATCTTTTGATTAGTTCCTCGCTTAAAAACATTTGCCATATCTGATTTGACATTTCTCATTTGCCATTCACTGCCATTTGAAGAATGTCAAGTTATATATGACAAATGGCTTTTTCAAGCTTTTGCCTTCATTGCTGACCGTCGCTTACTTGTTTCCTGCCTTCAGACTAGCCAGCTTATCGCGGAACTGCGGCAGGTCCTGACTGCTGGGATCCAGCTTTTCAAGTTTGGCGATTGCCTGCTCGGCCGCTTTCGCATCACCCT
The DNA here is from genome assembly GCA_035283325.1 of Pyrinomonadaceae bacterium. GTDB lineage: Bacteria > Acidobacteriota > Blastocatellia > Pyrinomonadales > Pyrinomonadaceae > PSRF01. The sequence continues at coordinate 11,520 of DATEUF010000257.1, forward strand.
TCCCAAGCGTTGCCGCGCACAGACCCGCAACCACAGGTAGGTCATCGGATTTCTTTACCAGCGCCGCACGGTACCACTTCTCTGCTGCGTCGTAATGACCAGCATCCAGGTTGACAAGGCCAAGGTTTACCACAGTCTGATAGTCATCAGGCCGTAGTTGATTTGCCTTCAACAAATACTCGACCGCCTGATCGTAGCGCTGAATCTGATAATAGAGTTCGGCGGCCTTTAATTGCGCTTCGAAGTTGTTAGGCTCTTTTCGAGCCCGTTCGAGAGATTCGGTGACCTCGGCTTGCATCCCCTGAGGATTGCTGTTCGTAGTGTTCGCCCCGATGGGCGGATGTTCCGCTGGCAGATTTTGGCCGCCTGCCACTGTTGCAGTAGCCGGTGAACCGGAGCGCTGGCTCAGCGTACTAGCGAATATGAAACCAACTATGAAACCCAGTAAAAGACCGATGATCGCAAATAAAAGATTCTCTCTACTCATTTGACACCAGATAGCTTCCTGGCTTCGGCAATCCGTTCACTAACCGCTTGGGCTAATTCTGAATTCGCCGGGCTCTTATCGAGCAGCTTCTGCCAGTATCCAATCGCTTTGGTATACTCCTTTGCCTCAAAGGCAGCGCTACCTGCCAACTCGAGCGCCTTCGCGTTCTGCGGATCAATCTTCAAAGCGCGATTGACCAATTCAGTCGGACGCCCTCGGAGACTTTGTCCATTCGCCATCGCCAGCGAAAACGCGTAGTCAGCCCAGAGGTCCGCATCGTTGGCACTCAGGGCGGTTGCCTTGGCAAACGCCGCAACAGCTTCGTTGTATCTTTCCATTGAAGTGTATGAGCGGCCAAGCATGGTCCAACCCTGCACGTCAGCTGGACTTTGCTCAAGCCTTTTGGCGAGAGCGGCTACGTTGGCCTCCATTCGTTGTTGTTGAGCGGAAGTGTCAGGCGCGGCCATGACGCCTTCGGCTACCGGGCGGGAAGCCGCGTTTGTCGGAGCGGAGGCGGCTGCTGGATTGCCCACTCGTAAATAGAAGCTCGTGGCTATCAGGGGAATTGCAACGGCAATTGCGTAGGGGATGTTGCGTCCTGCCTCTGCTGTCTGCGGACTGGCTGTGCTTGAATCCGAAACGTCTTCCAAGAGGCGTCGCTCCAGTTCATCTCGCTCTTGCTGATATTGCTCCCTGGCGATCATGCCATTGCGCAGGTCCGAGTCAAGTTCCCCGATCTGATCGCGATACACCTCCAGATTAGCTTCTTTACGGCCGCTATCGTTGGGTGCCTCGCTTCGGTCCGCCTTGGCGAGCAGCGTCGGCAGAATGAACGCCAGGGCAATGGCCGCCAAACCCGCGCAAACGAGCCAGAACATGATCATGCCGGCTCCTTTCCTGGTCCCATTTTCAGTAGTTCCTCAGCGCGCCGCCGCTCGTCATCGGAGAGCGGCTGTTCGACGATCGATTGGCGGCGCCATCTGACGTAACGAAACAGGAACAAGAGACCGAACGCAAGTAAGAGAAAAGGTCCAAACCAGAGCAGATATGTTTGTGGTTTCACGGGCGGCCGGTAGAGGACAAAATCTCCGTAGCGCTGCGTAAGAAAAGCGACAATCTCTTTGTCACTTTTCCCTGCTTTCATCTGCTCACGAATCTGGTTACGCAGATCTACAGCAAGGTCGGCGCGCGAGTCGGCAAGCGTCTCATTTTGGCAGACAAGACAACGAAGCTCGGCAGAGAGCTTCGCCAGACGTTCCTCCAATTGGGGATCTTCAGCAGCGGGCTGCGCCTCTTTAGCAACCGCCGCTAGCGCGCCGCAACAAACGACTCCCCATAGAAGAATGAAAGTCAATACTGCGTGTTTCATCAAATTGGTACTGCGTCTCCTCCTATTGGCTATTTAGCTCCTTATACAGAGGGAGGATCTTTTGTTCCAGGACCTCAGGCGTAAGCGGCCCGATCTGCTTAAAGCGAATTATTCCTTCCCGGTCAATCAAATACGTTTCAGGCACGCCGTAGACTCCGTAATCTATCCCTACCCTTCCGTCCCTGTCGCGAGCGCTGAGAAGGTAAGGATTGCCAAGCTCGCTAAGCCAGGCAATTCCGTCTTCAGGTTGATCTTTGTAATCGAGCCCGTATAGCGGGATGGCTCCGGAGCGCGATAATTCCAGCAGCACCGGGTGTTCTTCGCGGCAGGAAGCGCACCAGGAGGCCCAAACATTCAGCAGCCACACCTTGCCGCGCATATCCGAGGCGGAAAATGTTTTTGTGGGATCATGAAGTTGGGCCAACCGAAAGGCAGGAGCCGGTCTGTTGATGAGCGGCGACGGTACCTCACGTGGATCGCGCGTCAGGCCAAAGCCCAGAAAGACAACCAGCAGTACAAAAAATGTGAGGGGAATTAAGTAAATATATCTTGTCATGATTCCTTTGCCGAAACTGCTGCCAGGACGGGAATTGGTTGTTGCTTCCCGGCCTCCAACGCGGCGCGTTGTTTGCGCGCTGCCAACGCATAGCGGCGATCACTCACGGCCAATCCCCCGCCGAGTGCCATCAGTACCGCGCCGCCCCAAATCCAATCAACAAACGGTTTGTAATAAACGCGCACACTCCACGCTTGTCCACCAATCGGGTCACCTAGAGAAACGTAGAGATCTCGCAACAGTCCCGTGTCGATGGCGGTTTCGGTCATCACGTTTTGCGAAGCCATGTAAGAACGCTTCTCCGGATACAACATCGTCGTGACCTCGCCGTTCCGGCTGACCTCCATCTCTGCACGCGCAGCGATGTAGTTGGGACCCTGAACATCAGTAACGTTCTTGAGCCTGAAAACGTAACCTCCCGCGGTTACCGTATCGCCCAGTTCCATTCGAACGTCTTTTTCCGACTGATATCCGGTGACCAATGTCACGCCAATAACAAAGACCGCTACACCTGCATGGGCCAGTTGCATGCCATAATAACTTCGGCTTTGCATCCGCAGTTTCTGCCAGATATTCAACTGTCCCGAAGTGACGCGAACGCGCTCCCAGAGATTTACGAACGCCGAGCTGACGATCCAGAGCGCCAATAGCAAGCCCAAGCTAACTAGCGTTTTCCACCCGCCAAAAATAGACGGCAGAATGATTGCAGCAATCGCGCTGGCCACGAAAGCCCAGCGCAGTCTTACTGCCAATTCCGGCAGAGTTGCCTTTTTCCAGCGCGCGATTGGACCGACACCCATTAAGAACAGCGCAGGGACCATCAGCGGCACAAAAACGCGATTAAAGTAGGGCGGGCCGACGGAGAGCTTGCCCAAACCCAGAAGGTCTACGATGAGGGGATAAAGCGTACCAAGGAGCACTGATCCCGCCGCCACCGTAAGCAATACGTTATTGGACAGCAGGAGTGATTCGCGTGATATAACGTCAAACTTACTGCCTAGACCCACCGTCCGCGCCCGCCACGCATAGAGCAGAAGTGAACCGCCAATTACGAAGGCAAGAAAAGCGAGGATGAAGATTCCGCGCTTGGGGTCGGTGGCAAATGCATGCACAGATGTCAGCACGCCTGAACGCACCAGGAACGTTCCCAATAAGCTCAAGGAAAATGCGGCAATAGCCAGCAATACGGTCCAGCTTTTGAAACCTCCTCGTTTTTCGGTAACTGCCAGCGAGTGAATGAGCGCAGTACCCACAAGCCAGGGCATAAAAGACGCGTTTTCCACTGGGTCCCAGAACCACCAACCGCCCCAGCCGAGTTCGTAATACGCCCAGAAACTCCCGAGAGCGATGCCGCAAGTGAGGAACATCCAAGCTACGGTAGTCCACGGCCGCGACCAGCGTGCCCACGTCGCATCCAGCCGACCGCTAATAAGCGCCGAGATAGCAAAAGCAAAAGCCACGGAGAAACCCACGTATCCCATGTAGAGCATTGGTGGGTGGGCCACCATCGCTGGATCCTGAAGCAGCGGATTGAGATCGCGGCCGTCACTCGGAACCGGCGAGAGCCGCGTAAAGGGATTTGAGGTAAAGAGCATGAACATTAGAAAGCCTATACTGATGACGCCCATTACACTCAATACTCGGGCCACCATGTCCTCAGGTAGGTGCTTGCTGAACAGAGAAACCGCTACGGTCCAAAGACCAAGCATTAAGGTCCATAACAGCAGCGAGCCCTCATGCGAGCCCCACGTCGCCGCCAACCGGTAATGCAACGGTAAGCGGGAGTTTGAGTTGGTGGCAACGTTCAGGACAGAGAAGTCGTTGGTAATAAACGAGTATCCGAGGCAGCAAAAAGCGATTGCCACAAAGACAAACTGGGCCTGACCTGCAGGGGCAGCGACCGCAATCCACGACCGATTTCCCCGTGAGGCGCCGAACAGAGGGAGTATGGCCTGCGTGGCTGCAAGGAGCAGGGCCAGGATTAAGGCGAATTGTCCAATTTCAGGAACCATCTAATTCTCCACCAGCGATTTTCCGGTCTTGGCACTATCGATGGCGTGTCCGGCTTCGGGAGGCATATAGTTCTCGTCATGCTTGGCCAGCACCTGATCCGCATAGAACACACCGTCTGAGCCGACCTTTCCCTGGGCCACACAACCGCGACCTTCCTTAAAGAGGTCAGGAAGAATGCCCTTGTAAACCACTGGAATACTTTGGGCAGTGTCGGTCACTGTGAATCGAACAGTCAACCCGTCGTTGTCACGCTTTAGCGTTCCCTCTTCAACCAGACCACCTACGCGGAAAGTGCGGCCAACGGGCGCTTCCTTGGCAGCCACTTGCGAAGGGCTGAAAAAGAAGACGAGATTGTTCTGAAAAGCATTCAGGACCAGAGCTGCGGCGATTGCCAGGCCTGCAAGCCCAGCAAGAATGAAAGCAATTCGTCTGTGTCGTCGTTTCATTAGTTCTCACTTCCTGTCAGTTCGAGGCGGCGGCTCATGAGAGACTTTTTTCGCTTCCATAACAGAAGCACTTCGCCACCCATGACTATTAGCGCCAGCACATAGGAACCCCAAACGTAAAAGGCATAGCCTCCCATAGAAAAGAATTGTGACCAGTTCATAATTTTAAGCGGCTGCTTCCGCGATGCGCGCAGCGTTTTGTTCTCTTTCCAAAATTATGCACCGAAGACGTACCAGAACCACGGCAATGGAATATAGCCAACACGCGCCGAGCATTATTAACATTGCCGCCAGCATTGGAGGTGCAATCGTCGGTTTGTTCAAGATCCTTATAGTAGCTCCCTGGTGCAAAGTGTTCCACCACTGCACTGAGAAATAGATAATCGGCACGTTGATCACTCCAACCAATGCCAGTACGGCACCTGCCCGGTCGGCACGGCGCGGATCATCAATAGCGGCCTGTAATGAGATGAATCCTATGTAGAGAAAGAGCAGAATCAAGGTGGAAGTCATGCGAGCGTCCCAGACCCACCACGTGCCCCAGGTGGGTTTACCCCAGAGCGAGCCAGTCACCAAAGAGAGAAAAGTGAACATGGCTCCCGTAATTGAGAGCGATGACGCCATCATTGACGCCAGCCGCGCATTAAAAGCCCAACCAATACCAGCATAAAAAGCGAGCAGGACGTAAAGCAACATGCCCATCCACGCAGCGGGAACATGAATGAAAATTATTCGGTAGGCATCACCTTGCTGGAAATCCGTAGGTGCGATGAAGAAACCAATGTAGATCCCCAGGACAAACAGAATTGCAGCCGGGATCGCAAACCAGGGGATCATCTTTCCCGCGAGCGGATAAAAGGCAGCGGGTGATGCGTATTTATACCAATTAATGTTCATCTCACTCCAAAGATATTCGCAACGCTGCCGACGTTGCCCAGGGCGCAAAAACCAAAGAAAAAACTAGTATCGCGCCAAGCAGATAGAGATTAGCCGCCGGATTTGCGCCAATGATGCTGGCGTCTACTGCTCCCGCACCAAATACCAAAACCGGAATGTAAAGCGGCAGGATTAACAGAGCAATCAGCACGCCGCCACCGCGTAACCCCAGTGTCAGAGCGGCGCCTATTGAGCCGATAAGACTCAAGATCGGGGTGCCCAGAAGCACCGAGACAAAAAGTATCAAGAGAGTATTCGGCTCCAGGTCAAACTGTACCCCAAGCAAGGGCGCCATCAACACCAGCGGCACTTCTGCGACCAGCCACTGAGCCAACACCTTGCCCAGCACTACCAGGTAGAGTGGCTGCGGAGTGAGCAGCATCTGTTCAAGTGTACCGTCCTGGTAATCGTTGGCGAAGACCCGCGAGAGCGAGAGCATCGAGGCCAACAAAGCGGCCACCCAAACCACGCCAGGTGCGATAGAACGTAATAACTGCATTTCCGGACCGATCCCCAGCGGGAACAGGCTGACCACAATGACAAAGAAAAAGAGCGTTGACAAAACATCGGCGCGCCGTCTCCATGCGAGAATCAGATCGCGCGCCACGATCCAGCGGAACATTAATAAAGGAGAGGGAGCGCTCACGAAGCAAGTTCGAGCCGCTGAAACGAACTTACGGCAAGGTTGAGTTCCTGGTGAGTGGCGACGATAGCCATTCCACCCCTACTCAAGTGCTCCTCGATCAAAGACCGCATCAAGGTCACTGCTGTCTTATCAAGTGACGTTAGCACCTCGTCAAGTGCCCAAACCGTTCCACTGCAAGTTAAGAGCCGAGCCAGGGCAGAACGCCTTCGTTGCCCTTCTGAAAGCAAACGAGCGGGCAGGTTTTCCCGGCCTTTCAGCCCCATCTTGCCCAAGGCAGCGGCCGCTTCTGCCCGTGTGATCTCATAACCCGAAAGCCCGCAGGATATGCGCAGATTCTCGAGTGAGCTGAGCTCTTCCTTTACCGGATTGCGATGACCGACATAGGTCAGTGCTGTGAAATATTCCTCACCCAAGGTGCGAATGTTCGCACCCTGCCAACGAACCTCTCCTTCTGCCGGCGCCAGCAAACCGCAAACTATGCGCAACAGACTGGTCTTGCCACTTCCATTCGGCCCCATTAGTTGGAGCCAATTTCCGGGACTAAGCGAGAAGTTGACGTTGCTGAACAATCTGCGCTCACCCCGTACACAGCCGAGGTTTTTGACTTCCAACATATTAATCGGACGCTACCGTGATCAACGCGATGATGATAACCGACGGCTATCAAGGTTGTCATCGCGCCGGGGATGGAGCCCGGTTTCCGCACCGAGCCTGAATTGAGCTCGGCTTAGGAGTCGTCTTGCCGCAACTGCTTTTTTCGGTTAAAAAGATGTTCACTCTTTCTTTATGGGTTCACGCCAAACAAAGCAACCCGCAGCCAGGGGAGATGGTTCCACATCCCGCATGCTTTACCCCTTTTCCGCCATTGTCGGTCAAGTGGAAATGAAGCTGGCGCTCATCCTCAACGTAATCGACCCCGAAATTGGCGGCGTGTTGATCATGGGGCATCGAGGCACTGGAAAGTCGAGTGCGGTGCGCGCACTGGCTGACTTGCTCCCGGAAATGTGGGTCGTGCGCGACTGTCCTTATCGCTGTGACCCATCAGACCTGAGCAAACTTTGCACTGAGTGCCGACAGAAGCTGGCGGAGAATAAGAAGCTTAGGCGCGAACGACACATAGTGCCCGTTATCGATCTTCCTCTGGGAGCCACGGAAGACCGTGTCTGTGGGACGATAGACATCGAGCGCGCTTTAAGGGACGGGACGAGGACGTTTGAACCAGGTTTGCTAGCTCGGGCGAATCGCGGTTTTCTCTACGTTGATGAAGTCAACTTACTGGAAGACCATCTTGTCGATCTCTTGCTTGACGTGGCAGTGACAGGCTTGAACCGGGTAGAACGCGAAAGCATCTCCATTGAACATCCGGCAAAGTTTGTTTTGATTGGTTCCGGCAACCCCGAGGAGGGTGAGTTGCGCCCGCAGCTTCTTGATCGCTTTGGGCTGCATGTGGAGGTTGAGACGGAAGATGATCCCGAACGCCGAGTCGAAGTGCTGGAACGACATCAACAGTTTGCCGCTGATCCAGAAGACTTTGTAGCCCGTTTTAAGCCTCAACAAGTCGATCTACAGAAGAGAATCGATCGCGCACAAAAGAGTATTGGGAGCGTAACGATTGATCGGCCGTTGCTCTGGCGAATCGCGCAGCTGGCCTCAGAGTTAAAAGTGGATGGCCACCGGGGCGAGTTGACTATTGCGCGGGCCATAAAGGCGATGGCCGCATTCGACGGACGCAGGCGACCAACTGAACAAGATGTAAGGCGAGTTGCCGGAATGGCTCTCCAGCACCGTTTGCGGCGCGATCCACTTGAGGAGACTACCGGCAGTAGCCGGATCCAGGAAGTGCTCGACAAAGTCTTTCCGGAAGAACCTAAAGGCAAGTCGACGGTGAGCAACAACGAGTCTCGTGAATTCTGGCCATCAGAATTGGATCCCGCAGACCAGGCGCCGACTACCGGATCAAGATTGAAGACTCAGACTAGCGCTGCTCCCGTTCAGGAGTCGCCTGCAAAGGGAAAGTCTGCCATTCGCGACGGGCATGCTAATTCCGCCGGGGAAGTTCCGTTTTCCCACAAGGCGTCTGAAGGTTTATCGCAACCAGGGCGCGAAACCGGAACCCCAAGGATTTTATTGCCAGACCGCCGTCAGCCCAGGCGTCCCTTTATGGGCTTACCGCGCGACGGGAGTAGCGAGCTTGCTGGGCGGGTTGCAGACACGGTGCACGGCCGATACGTGAGAGCTATCGAGGTCCGACTTCCAGGCTCCAGAATTGCCATGGATGCCACCCTTCGCGCTGCTGCTGCGATGAATAGACCAGCAAAAGGCTCGGTTGTCGAGCAGCGCTCGTCTAAGGGCGAGCCTCTGCGCCTTCAGTCTGGTTCACTGCGCTTTAAGCAGTTTACCAGGAAGAGCGGCTCTCTCTTTATTTTTGCCATTGATACGTCAGGTAGTATGGCCGCAAAGAGAATCGATCTAGCAAAGGGTGCGGCGTTGGGTCTGTTGCGCCAGTCGTATTTACGACGAGATCATGTGGCGATTGTGGCATTCCGAGGGTCTTCGGCTGAATTGGCCCTTCCACCTTCGAGAAGTATCCTGCGCGCACGTCGAGTTTTAGACTCCTTGCCGGTTGGCGGCAGCACGCCATTAAGCGCCGCGCTTCTCCGTGCGTTGTCGTTGGCGAAACGTCATAAGAACCGTGAAGTCGTTCTGTTGTTGTTTACCGATGGACACGCAAATGTTTCGCTTTACGAAAACGGTTGTAATCGAGTCGAGCGGCTTGAGCTCGTGAAGGAGGAAACCCGTCTTCTTGGTGCGGAATTACTGAGGACCGGCGTGACGACAATAGTCGTAGAAACACAGAACGGTTTTTGGTTGCCGGGTGGTGCGCGTGAGCTGGCCGCGAGGCTTCGTGCACGGCTCTTTGAGGCTGGCGACATGGCATTCTGCAAACAGGCCAAAATATATAAGGACGCGGCAGACCGTCCTTGATTATCCGAAATGACAAACTCTAACGCTTCCCCTCGCCTGACATCTGCCGAACGCGACCGCCGCGTGCTCGATTTGTATGAGCAGCTGCTAGAGATCGAGCAACGATTGATCCCAACGGGGTTACATGTACTTGGTCGCCCCTCACAGCCGCACGAGCGCGCCGATATGCTGCGGATGATTGCCTCGTTCGAGCGGCCGGAAGCTAGCGCTCGGGCATTGACCAGCCTTGTAGCAGAAGGGTTGGAACTCCCTGATTACAACTCATCATTCGAGTCAGCCTCACTGGAAGCGCGGGAAAAGGTGGAAACGATTGTCACTTCCGCAATCGAGGAGTTTGTTAATAATGGTGCGGCCGCGGCAGCCAGCTTGCTACACAGCAAAGCAAAGGTTAGTCAAGACGACTCGCGTCCTGTATTTTCCTTACTGGAAAGCATTTCGGAACAGCTGCAGGTCAATACGGAGATGGAATCTTTTCTAGCGGCGCTTCGTGGCGATTATATTCCGTCCGGGCCGGGCGCTGACATAGTGCAGAATCCTGCGATTCTTCCGACCGGTCGCAACACACACGCCATTAATCCCTACGGTGTTCCTTCAACGGTTGCGTTTTCTCGGGCCAGGGTTGTGGCCGACAGTCTCTTAGAACGCTACGTGAGCGAACAAGGCCGTTATCCGAACGCAATTGGGCTGGTGCTTTGGGGCTTGGACAACATCAAGACCCAGGGCGAAGGTGTTGCTCAGGCTTTGTGGCTGTTGGGTGTGCGTCCGGTTCGCGACGCTTTGAATCGGGTTACTGAGGTAACACCAATTCCACTCGCTGATTTGCGGCGCCCCCGGATGGACGTGGTGATGACCGTCTCCGGAATCTTCCGCGACCTTTTCAGTCCCACCATTCAACTACTCGATAAAGCCGTGCGTACGGTGGCCCAACTCGATGAGCCACTGGAGATGAATTACGTTCGACGTAACGTGTTGGACCAGAGCTGTGCTGCGCATTGTGAAGTTGATGATGCGGCGGTGCGAGTTTTTTCAAATGCGCCAGGAAATTACGGCACGAACGTAAACTTCATGGTGATGGATTCCGAGTGGGAACGCGAGGATTCCCTGGGCGATCTTTTTGTCACTCGAAAATGCTTCGCGTATGGACGCGACTCGAAAGGCCTGGTGATTGATGGTCGCGAGGCGCGCGTGGCAATGGATCGTGCGCTCGCCCGGGTGGAAGCAACATATCAGAATATCGACACATTCGAAATTGGCATCACTGATGTAGATCACTACTTTGAATACCTCGGAGGCATCTCCAGGGCTGTAGAGAAAAGAGCCGGAGCCCGGCCGTCGATTTATCTGTCTGACTCGTTGTCGGAGGCCGTCAAAATCAGAACGCTAGAGGAGACCGTGCGGCTGGAAACACGAGCCAAAACGCTCAATCCGAAGTGGTACGAAGGAATGCTGAATCATGGTTTTCGCGGCGTAGCTGAGATCGAGAACCACGTCTCAAACACATTTGGTTGGAGTGCGACGGCGGATGCGGTTGATGATTGGATCTACACAGGAGTAGCAGAAACATTCCTGCTCGATAGTCGCATGCTTGAACGATTGCAGGCTTTGAACCCGCACTCTGCACATGTGCTTGTTGGTCGGCTGCTGGAGGCGCACGGCCGCGGCTACTGGGAAGCTGACCCAAAGCTCATGACACGGCTGAATGAAATTGCAGGCGAACTAGAGGATCAACTCGAGGGCATTCGTTGAACTACCCGCTATCATATTCGTGTTAATTCGTGTGATTTGGTGGATCTCCCAGAACGTATCTTCTCCACTCTAGTCGGGGTGCACTGCCAAAATTTACGAGCAAGCCAAGGTGGTGGCCGCTGGCTTTGAGGTAATTCAAAAGTTGCGCCACCTCGGGGCCACCAAGCGCCTCGCAGACCTTAAGTTCTACAATGATTTGGCCGAAGCAAGTGAAATCTGGAACATACTTTCTCTTTAGTTGTTGACCTTTGTAGTAAAGGAAGAGTTTATCGTGGGGCTTAAAAGGAATTCGTCTTCGCAGCAATTCGATCTCCAGCGCTTCTTGGTACACGGGCTCCAGAAATCCGCGACCCATTTTGTAATAGACTTCCATCGCTGCCCCGACAATGTCATAGACCTCTTCTCGTAGTATTAGCTCGGCCATGTGAGGCTAGCCTTTCGTACGGACTTAATTGAGTTCCTGGATGTTGGCGAATTATAAGACAAGTCAATTCAGAATTCGATCCACTAAATGACACGAACAAACACGAAATTGAACGCATATGAAAGTAACAGTCTTCTACGTAGGGTCCAGTTTGCTGGCGCCGCTGAAAAACGCGGAGCGGGAGATTAATCGCGACTACAACCTCGGACTAGCCATAGCCGCTTACAATTTTGGCGCACCGCTCCACGAGTACGAGTGGGGCGAGATCCACAGCAACCTGAAGGAAGCGGAGGTAGTGTTCGTCATTCACGTTATGGATGGCGAGAACGCATCACGCCTGCTCTCCGCGCTTGAGCAGCATCCTCGCCCCGACCAGACAGTTGTCGTCATAAACTGCATGCCAGATTTGATGCGGCACACTCGGATGGGTGGTTTGGATATTGACCGGCTTTCTCGCTTAGTACGCGAGACGCGGAGAGTAGTAGACAAGCAAACTAAGGTAGCGCGCGACGCAGAAGGAAGGGATTCGAGCCAAACACTTCGAGTGCTCGCTAACGCTGCCGCGTGGGTAGGCCGGCAGGCGCACAGCCGAAATGCCAGTGGTGACTCCAAAAGCGGCCCTCAATCACGCAGGCACTACCTGAAACTCATCGATCACCTGCCGCGCGTCCTCCGCTTCGTGCCCTCAGTGGGGACCCTGGGCGATGCGAAGAATTATCTGTACCTGTTCGCCTATTTCCTGCAACCGTCGCCCTCGAATATTCGGCTGATGATTCTTTATGCACTTAAGCACTACGTGCGTGACCCCCGACTGAGAGCTGTGAAGGTGAAACCCCCGCAGTCGCAGCCGGCCGTAGCGATCTATCATCCCGATGCACCGAAACTATTTAAATCCTTTCAAGACTATAGCCACTGGTATGTGAAAAGAGCCGGCAAAACCAAAGACGGAAAAGTACGGGCTAAGACGCAGAAATTACACCCCGACTCTTCGGCCTTGCATCCCGATTCCACGATTGGACTATTGCTCATGCGCCCGCATGTCATAAGCCAGACGACCAGGCATTATGACAGTCTCATTCATGCCATCGAAGAGGAAGGGTTGAGTGTCATTCCAGCCATTTCAACCTTCATGGACAACCGCGAGGCCTGCCGGAAATTTTTCGTAGAGACGATGGACGGCCAACAAGAAACGATGGACGATAGACGATGGACGATAGAGGATCAGACAGAATTGAGTGATGAAATTATAGATGGTCCATCGTCAATGGTCCATCGTCTATCCTCTCGCGTAAGCCAAATCCTCTCGTTGACCGGATTCAGCTTTGTTGGCGGTCCCGCTATGAACGACAGTGAAGCCGCAACCAGCTTCTTGCGCGGGCTGAATCGTCCTTATCGTTCGGTGGTAAGCCTGGATACGCAAACAATCGAAGCCTGGGCTGATTCCGGAAGCGGCTTGAATCCAATCCAGGCGGGAATGCAGATAGCCATCCCTGAGATCGATGGCGCTACCGAACCTTTTGTCTTCGGCGGAATCCCGGCCCGCGGGGTTGAACCGGTTGCCCTGGAAGATCGTTGCCGGCGTTTGGCTCGTAGACTTAAGCGCTGGAACCGTTTACGCACGGCGCCACGCCACGAACTCAGGCTCGCCGTGATCCTATTCTGCTTTCCTCCCAACAAAGGCAACATTGGCACAGCAGCGGATCTCGATGTCTTTGAGAGTCTTATCGAGATGACGAAGCGATTATCGGCGGATGGTTATGATGTACAAATACCGGATTCGGCCGAAGACCTCCGCAACAAGCTGTTGGCCGGAAACGCCGACAAGTTTGGTACCCAAATCAACGTAGCTTACCGGATGAGTGTAGATGAGTACCGGCAGCTCTGTCCGTATGTGAGTGAGATTGAGAAGGAGTGGAATGTCGCGCCGGGTCGAATCAACACTTTTGCGAATGAGCTTTTGATCCATGGAATTTCACTGGGCAACGTGTTCGTGGGAGTGCAACCAACTTTCGGTTATGAAGGCGATCCGATGCGACTGATGATGGCCAGGGGCAGCGCGCCACATCATGGATTCATGGCGTTCTATACCTATCTGACTAAGATTCTCAACGTTGATGCCGTCGTTCACCTGGGAACGCACGGAGCACTGGAATTCATGCCTGGAAAACAGGTAGGCCTTTCCGGCGAGTGCTGGCCCGACCGCCTGATCAATGAGGTTCCAAATATCTATATTTACAGCGTCAATAACCCTTCAGAAGGTTCTATTGCGAAGCGCAGGTCCTACGCAGAGTTGGTCTCGTATTTGACAGCGCCGATCGAAAGCGCCGGGCTGTACAAGGAGCTCGCTACCCTTAAGGAGTTGCTCCGCAGTTATCGGCAGACTACTGATGAGTTTGAACGCGAAAAGTTGTTTGCGGTAATCGAGGAGAGCAGTGACAAGCTAAAACTTAACGCGTAAATGTTCCCTTTACAACGCTTTCAGCACTCTACTGAAGGCTTCGGCGGTCAAACGGTGTTTGAAGGTCTCTAGTCCGTCTACTGTAATCACCGGAATGTCATGCTTGTAGCGTTCGAGTAGCGAAGCGTCCGACTCAATATTTACTTCTGATAGGGTGTAACGGTCTGCGCATCCAGCAGAGTGCATTACCGCTTTAGCCTCTTCACACAAGTGACATCCGGGGCGCGAATAGATTACTACCACGGCTTTGGCCAAAATAATTCCTCCTGGGAGACTGAATTCGAGAAGGCCGCTCTAACTGCTGCTAACAGATTGCGATTGCAGATTCATTTTAGAAAACCGCTTGCCAGCAAATCCGGAAAAAGGTTATAAATAATGACTCCGAGCCAATTTTTTCTGTTTTGTTGGCCGGGCGCTCTTCATGACTAAGCAAATAATCCGTTCGATTTCGCAGAGAGTAATCCTGCTATCCCGAATTGTATGAACTACTCTCTGTTTGCAAGTCGAAGTGTACCCGGCGCTGTATGAAGTAGTCGTTCAACCAAAAACCCTTTGCAGATTCCAGCCGACGGAGGTTTGCATAGTGGATACTCAGGTCGACCAAGACCTTGCTGCTGAACAGGAAAGTAGTGCCCCTGCACCACCGGCGGCGGGAAGCCCTGGAACAGGAACTCCCGCGACGCGACCTCCTGCTCCGGCAAAACCAGCCGCCACTTCTCCTGCAAGGACATCTGCCAAACCGGCAGGTGCTGTCGTAGAATCCGCACCCGATCCGCCAGTTAACAAAATGCGCCGGCGTATTGTGTGGGCCAGTATCGCCGGTTTTCTAATCACGTGCTTTCTCATGTTTCTGCGGTTTTTCCTGCCGCGGTCAATTTTAGAACCCCCAAGTACTTTTCGGATTGGCTCCGCCAGTGATTATGCTCTGGGTGTGGATACAAAGTGGCAACAGCAGTACCGGATTTGGGTAACTAAAACCTCCGATAGGCTCTTTGTCATCTATGCTCGTTGCACTCATCTTGGCTGTACGCCGGACTGGAAAGCAAGTGAGAACAAGTTTAAGTGTCCCTGTCACGGTAGTGGCTACGACAGCGAAGGTATTAATTTCGAAGGTCCTGCACCGAGACCGATGGATCGCGCCCACGTCGAACTAGATGCTGAAGGTCAAATCGTTGTGGACATCAGTAGGCTATTCGAATGGCCAAAAGGCGAAACCAATGAGTTTGACGAACCGGGAGCTTACATTGCTCTATGACTCGAGCGAACCGGTGCAAATACTTTCTTAGGTCTGACGTAGAGGTTTGATGGAGCCAGAGAATCCAGATCAGAAACAGAGTACGCAGTTGGTTAAGAGCGAAAAGGGTGGCACAACTGTGCTCGAAAGAGTTCGCGAGAGTGGCACGGCGCTCAAGGAACGAGCCATCGAGGAGGCCAAGACTTACAAGGATCCGCAGGATACACAACTTTGGAAATCTATTTTCCGTGTCTCCCATGATCGTTCTGATCCACGCAACCGCTCACTGGCGATTCTTTCCAACGTCTTTCTACACCTGCATCCGGCGAAGATTAATCGCGACGCTGTTCGCTATCAATATACCTGGGGCATGGGCGGAATCACGTTCTACCTGTTTATTGTGTTGACCTTCACGGGTGTCCTTCTCATGTTCTATTACCACCCGACGAAGTTGGATGCATTTCGCGACATTCTTTACCTGGAGCACGACGTACCATTTGGGAAGCTGCTACGCAATATGCACCGTTGGGCGGCGCACCTCATGGTGATAACGACCTGGCTGCACATGTTTCGCGTCGTGCTAACGGGTTCTTACAAGCGGCCGCGAGAATTCAACTGGTGTGTCGGCGTTGTTCTGCTTGTGTTGACGTTGCTGCTCTCTTTCACCGGTTATCTGTTGCCGGATGATCAACTTGGGTTCTGGGCCGTTACGGTAGGAACAAACATGGCGCGCGCAACGCCCATGCTTGGTCATGAAGGTCCTTTTGGCGCGCAACTGGGAATGACCCCCTATAACGATGTGCGTTTTGGTCTCCTCGGTGGATCAATCGTGGATGCAAATGCATTGTTACGCTCCTACATCTGGCATTGTATAGGCATACCTCTGGTAGCTTCGATCTTTATGGCGGTACATTTCTGGCGCATTCGGAAGGACGGTGGAATTTCAGGCCCCGCCCCAGTAATGCTGGAATCAGAAATGAAAGCGGTGAAGAAAAAGTAGGCAAACCCTGAAAACCGCGAAGTGCTGCTTAAGCGACGTCGGCCGTTGGACAACTGAAAATCAGGCTAACTGTAGGTTGTGAGCTTTTGAATTACTCATAGCTGACGAGGATGGCAAAGAAGAGACTAAACCTGACCGGTCGCCGGTTGATCATGATTGGTATCGTGGTGGGTCTGCTCGCGGTTGCCGGCCTCTTTGTTGAAGATTGGCATCAACTCTGGACCATTGCCTCGGCGCCAGATAACGTTCCGATTGTTGCCATGCTTTTTCTTGTGCCGTTTTTCACCTGGTTGGGAATCAAACAGGCCCAGGCCAACGATCGTTTGATTGAACAGCTGGAAGAGGATCCTAAGCTCGCCAAGACCCATCATCGGAAGAGCGAGCCGTGGCGCCCCGGCTGGGCCAAGGAGCTTCACGTCTGGCCATATCTGGTGCGTATCGAGTTTCTGGCCGCGGTAATCGTCACCGTAATTCTCTTCGTTTGGTCAATTACTCTCAATGCTCCGCTCGAAGAGCCCGCCAACCCTAACTTGACGATGAATCCCTCAAAGGCGCCGTGGTATTTCCTCGGGTTGCAGGAAATGCTCGTCTACTTTGATCCATGGATTGCCGGCGTCGTGATGCCCTCCATAATCATGATCGGTTTGATGGTCTTCCCCTACGTGGATTCGAACCCACTCGGAAACGGCTATTACACAGTCAGGCAACGCCGCTTCTCAGTATGGATGTTTGGCTGGGGCTTTATGATGTGGATCCTGCTCATATTCATCGGCACTTTCATTCGCGGGCCCGGATGGATCTGGTTTTGGCCAGGCCAAACATGGGACCACAACGCAGTAGTGTTTGATAAGAACATCGACTTGCACGACTATATCGCCACCAGTTGGATTGGTAAGACGTTGCATCTGGGCTTCGTCTTACAGAGCGATTGGGGCAAGTGGATTTTTGGCGCCCTGGTTGTGGGCGGCTTTTATATTCTAGGCGCTCTATTCTTCCACTGGTTGATGACGGTTGATTTCCGAAAGATTTCCCTGCGACCTCTTCGTCTGTTTCCAAAGAACCAGTTTGAAGAAAAGATTTTGGCTCGCACCAGTCTGCTGCAGTATTTAACATTCCAGTTCTTCGCGGTAAGCGTGCTGTTGGCGCTTCCGGTAAAACTTTTGTTGCGACTGACCTTGACGATTAAGTACGTTTGGGTAACCCCATTCTTTAATATCTGAGCAAGTGGAGGCAGGATCCGAGTGGCTGACTCTCGGGAAACAGGTGAATCGTTAGTTAGAAGAGAATCTGGCTTGCCGGAGCGAGACCCGATTGTGAGTCGCTCCACGAGCGGAATAATGCTGCTCTGTGCGCTACTCCTCACTTTCTCGCTTGCCTGGGCCTTATATGACGAAGCATACGGGCAAAGGCCCTGGAAGGGGATACAGCGCGAGTTTGTCACTCGCTACACGAAGTATTTAAGGAGTATCAAACCACAAGCCGGCAAGACTGAAGCGGAGGTGAAACAGAGCGAGAAGTATCAGGCCCTTGACGCCGCGGTTAGGGAGGCTGACGAGAAGATCAAACCCGAGAGAATGCAGACTGACCAGAAGGTCGTAGAGATTCAACGACAACTGGACGCCGTAACCGATCCTTTTCAGAATCAGCGCGGCCGCCTTACCGTTATCAATTACAACATTGAAATTGCGCCGGAGAAATCGAAGCCCAAATACCGGAAGCAAGCAGAAGAAAAACGCCGTGAGCTTGTTGAAGTAGAGTTACCTGCTGCCGATGGCTCTGGTAAGACAACAGTCCAGAAGATGAACTATGATCAGCTCGAAAAGCTCTATAGCGATTTGCGAGAAGAAAAGGCAACGCTGCTTGGGCGAAAAGCCGAGCTGCTCAAGGAACCGACCGAGCTCGCGAAGGAGCGAGACGATTATTTGAAGCAGCAGATGACTGGTCTTGGGCCGGGCCAGATTGACGGCTTGATCCGAAAATTGGATGCTTTTGACTATTCAATTCTCGGCCACCAGATTAGCGTGAATGCTTACGGGATTGTCGATCGCTGCGAAGTTTGCCACGTCGGTACTCGCGAACAAGTTGACATCAGGCCGGAGGACATGGCTCCAGATGGGCCGGGCAAAAAACCTGACGAATTGGCTCGCGCGTTTGTGAGTCACCCCAACCGGGAGTTGCTGCAGATTCATAATCCGGACAAATTCGGGTGCTCGGGCTGTCATTGGGGAAATGGTCGCGCTACCACCAGCGATATCAAGGGACATGGTCGTCATCGATTCTGGTTATGGCCGCTTTTTGAGAAGGAGAACACAGAAGCTGGTTGCCAACAATGTCACGCGCGCGATCGAGTTACGCAGGGAGCTGAAACTTTGAATCGTGGACGGGATCTTTTTTCCGAGCGTGGTTGTGTCGGGTGTCATCGTTACGAAGGATTTGATCGAGAAACCGACGCTTTGGCGAGTACACGCCAGACGATTGCGCAGCTAGGAGATCAGATCACCGCCAACGAAAAGCAGATCCGCCAGGATCAGAACCCGCCTGAAGGAGTTAGTGATGAAGAAGTTCAACGACTCCTGGCCCACGCCGAGAGTTTGCGGGTCACTAACAGCTTACTTGCGGCCCGCATCGATCAACTGAACCTCCAAAGCAAGTACCTGATGCAGGATCAGAAAAAGGTAGGACCCAACCTGAAAGACGTCCGGCTGAAGCTGCGTCCGGAATGGATTCCCATATGGCTGGCGAACCCTCAGGAATTTAGGCCAGGTACGAAAATGCCGCGCTTCTGGCGTTTCAGTGTGGATCAGGATGGTTCAGACCAAATTAAAGCTATATCCGCGTACCTTTGGCAGGAAAGTTTTGCCGGCAAGCTGCCGGAGGAACAACGCGGCAACGCCGGTCATGGAAAGGAACTCTTCGAATCCAGGGGTTGTTTAGCATGCCACTCCATCGGAGAAGGCGACAGCCAGATCGGTGGCAGCTTCGCCGCGAACCTGCAGAAAGTTGGCGAGAAAGCCAACTTCGATTACATCGTGCGTTGGATTCATAATCCTAGAGAGCGCTGGGCGCCGTACTGTCCGAAAGAAAAACGCGATCTGTCTTCAGAAGATTATGCCAAACATAATCTGCCCTACGTATTTGATACCGAACTGCATTCGCGCTGCCCGAATGACGGGGCAGAGTTGCAGGTGCAGAACATGACGGTAATGCCCAATTTCCGTCTTTCGGAAACTGATGCGCGCGATATTGCTACCTACCTCTTTTCCCTATCCTCGCCGCCACAATACGCGGATGCCTCCTTCGTTAACGACGCGAACCTGAAGGAGAAGGGCAAGGTATTGATCAAACAACATGGCTGTGCCGGCTGCCATGAAATCAAGGGCTTTGAAGAGGAGCAGCGCATCGGCAAAGAGCTGACGGTGGAAGGCGCCACGCCCATAGAGAGACTTGATTTTGCAATGCTAACGAAGCGGGCTGAAGAAGGCGAGGACCCGCTGAACCTGCATCCGGAAGATAAGGAAAAGCCCTGGTACAACCACAAAGGCTTCTTTGAACATAAGATTACCCAACCCTCCATCTACGATCAGGGTAAGGAGAAAGATCCCAAGGATCGGCTGCGAATGCCAGAGCCTTTCCTTAAACCTGAGTGGCGCACGGAGTTGACCACGTTCTTGCTGGGCAGCGTGGGAACAGAAGGATCCAATGTGCCAGCTGCACTCTTCTATAACCCACAAGACCAGCGTCGCCAGGACATCCAAAATGGCTGGTGGGTCATAAAGAAGTACAACTGCATGGGTTGCCATCAACTTCAGGTTGGCCAGCGGTCGGTGGTAATGGATCTGCCTTTTTATCAAACTCCCGAAGGCAAGGACCTGCTACCACCACGCTTGACTAGCGAAGGCGCACGCGTCGATCCCAGTTGGTTGTTGAAGTTTCTGCACGATCCATCTTTGTCAGGACAAACGTCGTCAAGCACGCCTGAACCAGCGATTAAGTTGCCGCCAGCAACCCGAAACGGGGAAACAAGTGGTTCTCCTGCTCAAGTTGCTAGTACTCAGACGCGTGGAAACAAGCTCAAGCCGCAGCCAGGATTGGATCGCAATGGCGTGCGGCCTTATCTGAAGTTTCGAATGCCGACCTTCAGCTTCTCACCAAACGAACTGCAGATTCTGGTCAGATTCTTTATGGCGATGTCGGGTCAGCAGGAACCTTATATTAAGGAGCCGTTGGCGCCCCTGAGCGAACAGGAGAGACTGGTAGCCCGGCAGATGTTCACCTCCGGCACCCCTTGCCTGAAGTGTCATATCACCGGGGAACCGGCGCACGACGAGAAGGCGATTGCTCCAGATTTCCTGCTTGCTAGCGAACGGCTCAAGCCCGATTGGACCTTCCGCTGGTTATTGGATCCTTCGCAGATCAGTCCAGGTACGGCAATGCCGACTGGTCTCTTCAAACCAGAGGGCGAGCGTTGGGTCATCAACCTGCCTAATCCCCCCGCTAGCGCCAATGAGTATCAGCAGGATCACGCTAAGCTGCTGGTGCGTTACATGTTTTTGATGACACCCTCGGAGCAGAGAGTATTGCTTTCGGCGTCACCGGCAGCCCCGGCTACGACTTCGGCTCAGCAAACCGGCAAGGCAGGGAGCAATTCGAACGGTCGCCAGACCAGTTTTCTACGAAGCAGAATGCGAGTCAGTCCTCTGGCGCGCAATGTTCCGCCTGAGGCGAGAGCACGTGCACCCGGAAAGTGAAGATTTTCCGTTGCCCCCGAGGGTCTACTTCTGGAGAACGTCGTGATAGAGTTGTCGCGAATTTCATCCTAATCTGGAGGAACTGATTATGTTTACAGAGCAGACGAGAGTCTGGCTAGTAGTTACGGTTGTGCTCTCACTGTTGGCGCTTGCTTCAGCTTGCGGCAAAAAAGAAGAGACAGCAACCGATACCGGTGGTGCTGCCACTGGCAAGACATATACTGCAAAGGGGAATGAAGGAAGCGTCACTGGCTCGATATCCTTTAACGGTGCGCCACCGGCGCCAAAGAAGATCGACACCAGCGCCGATCCTGTTTGTGGGCAGAGAAACCCGAATCTTGCTACCGAAGACACCGTGGTGACGAATGGCAAACTGGCCAACGCGTTTGTATATATCAAGGACGGAACTCTGGCTGATGGGACGAAAATTGGCGAGTACACGTTCACTGTGCCCGGTGAAGCGGCAGCGTTAGATCAGAATGGCTGTCACTACCGACCTCATGTGATGGGCCTGATGACAAACCAGAAGGTAAGAATTACCAATAGCGACCCCACCCAACACAACATTCATCCGACACCAAAAAACAATCCTGAGTGGAATCAAACACAACCTAATGGGGCGCCGCCAATCGAGAAAACATTTGCTCGCGCCGAAGTGTTGATTCCCGTCAAATGCAATCAGCATCCATGGATGAAGGCGTATATTGGCGTTCTGAAGCATCCGTTCTATGGGGTTAGTGCTGAAGATGGCACCTATACGATCAAGGGTGTGCCGGCGGGAACTTATACTGTGGCTGCGTGGCGCGAAGGTGGAGCGACGGGCACCGAAAAGACAATGTCCGTTACCGTGCCGGTAAGCGGAAGCGGCACAGCTGATTTTGCTTTTGGCGAGGCGGCCACCGCGACTGGTCGACCAGGTCTCGAGATGATGCCAGCGCTGGAATTTCCAATGGCTGGACGGCACTGAAGAGATAACACACTACTAAATGAACAAAGGGGTGCATTCTTTCGCATTGCTCGTGGCGAGCGCGACTTTCTTTCTGATCATAGCGGGCGCACTCGTCACGAGCCACGATGCTGGTCTGGCTACACCTGACTGGCCGCTGTCAAACGGCCAAGTGTTTCCCAAAATGGTTGGTAATCTCTTCTGGGAACACGGCCACAGGCTGGTGGCGACTAGCGTTGGACTCCTGACGATCGGTCTTGTTATCTACCTTTTTCTAGCCGAAAAAAGACGCTGGGTACGACGATTGGGGCTGTTTGCGCTTTTCGCCGTCATCGCACAAGGTCTTCTTGGTGGCTTGACTGTGAAGTTGATGTTACCTCTCGCCGTCTCTTCGGCGCACGCGACTCTGGCCCAACTGTTTTTCTGCACCACGGTAAGTTTGGCGGTGTTCACGTCGCGTGGATGGATCGAGAGTCGGGCCGTTATTGAAGAGAAGGGGACTGTGGCAGTTCGTTATCTGTGCGTGATTGCCCTGGCTACGATCTTTTTGCAGTTGATTCTGGGAGCGACGTTGCGCCACGCCACGACCTGGGACCTGCCCCCGGACAGAGATCTGCTTTTTGCTCATATTGCAGGGGCCACGGCAGTAACTGTGGTATTAGGCATGGTGGTGCTAACAGTTTTTCGGCGGCACAGGGAGGAGAGTTTTTTGACGCGACCCGCCGCGTTGGCACTCGGACTCCTCGGAATACAGATTCTCCTTGGTGTAGCGGCTTACGTCGCACGGCTGGCTTCACCAGATGATCCGCAGCCACTCAATCCGATGGTGGGCATTACTGTGGCCCACGTGGCCTGTGGGGCGCTGGTCTTTGCGACCACAATCCTGTTAACGCTACGAGCATTTCGAATCTTACGCTCGTGTCAGGCATCATTGAATTTAGCACGTTCGCAGGCGGCGTAAGTAGTGAATCGTCAATGGTAAATCGTGAATCGTGAATCGTAAATCGTAAATCGATACACGACACATGATTCACTATTCACGGATTCACGATTAACGATTTACGATTTACGATTCACGATTTACGATTCACGAATGGAAGAGTTTGCGCTAGATCTGAATAGAACGGCCGTTGGCGTGCTCGAGCGCGTTCGCTTGCCACTGCGAGAGCGATTTGCGGCCTACCTCGAACTCACTAAGCCGCGGATTACTTTTCTAATTGTGTTAACGGCCGCGGCGGGCTACGGCCTCGCCTCGCGTGACGGCATTGACTATAAGGCGCTTACCAGCGCAATGATTGGCATTGCGTTGCTCTCTTCCGGAATCGCTACCCTCAATCAGTACATAGAACGGGATCTCGACCGCTTGATGCGGCGTACTGCGGACCGGCCGCTTCCTTCGGGCAAACTTGTCGCCTGGGAAGCCCTACTTTTTGGTCTCGGTCTGACCGTTCTGGCAGAGATATACCTGGCTACGATGGTTAATCCGCTTTCAGCCTTGCTCGGGCTAACCGTCATTGCGGGTTACCTGTTTGGGTATACGCCCCTAAAGACACGAACCTCCTTGTCGACATTGGTTGGCGCCTTTCCCGGAGCGGTGCCACCGCTGATCGGCTGGACCGCGGCACGCGGCGATGTGAGCCTCGAGGGCTGGGTGTTATTTGCGATCCTTTTCCTGTGGCAGTTTCCCCACTTCCTGGCAATTGCCTGGATGTATCGGGAAGACTACGCGCGTGCGGGAGTGCTCATGTTGCCGGTTGTTGAACCCGACGGGCGAGTGACTGGGCAACAGATAGTAGTCTACTCACTAATGCTTCTCCCAGTCAGCCTGCTGCCGACGGCTGTGGGTATCTCGGGCTGGATCTATCTCTGGGGTGCCGTGCTCCTGGGCCTGCTATTTCTTTACAGTAGTGTGCGCGCAGCCCTGTCGAAATCGCGGCTGGAGGCACGGCGACTCTTGCTCGCCTCCGTGCTGTATTTGCCGCTGTTGTTCATTCTCATGGTGCTCGATAAGCAGTCTTAGTTCACCTTCGGGAGATCGTTTGCAAAGGAGTCCAACCGATGGGACGAGTTCTAGCGGTCATTATCTGGATATTGACGCTTGGTTCAGTCGCTCTCTTTACCACCAGGAAATGGTGGTTTCCAACGGCGATCTCCGAACACGCGGCGGCGCTGGATCGTCAGTTCTTAATCACCATCATCGTAGTGGGTATCGCATTCACCGCCGCCCAGATTGGTCTTGGGTACACGCTCTGGAGATATCGCGATGATGCTAGCAGGCCGCGCGCCACTTATACTCACGGTAGCAGCCGGCTGGAAGTTATCTGGACGATAATAACTGCCGTTGTTTTTATCGGTCTGGCCGTAATGGGTCAAAGTGTGTGGGCTTCGCTTCACTTCAACCAGGCTCCGGCCGGCGCTTATCAGGTCGAGGCAGTTGCGCAACAGTTTCAATGGAACTTTCATTACGCCGGCAAAGACGGCGTCTTTGGTCGCACTGATCCGAAATTGATCGATGATTCGACGCTCAACTTTGTGGGTCTCGACGAGGCAGATCCTAACGCCCGCGACGACGCTGTTACTACAGCACTTGCTATCCCGGCAGGACGGCCGGTAGAGATGATCCTTCGTTCTAAGGACGTTATTCACAACTTCTGGGTACCGCAGCTTCGATTTAAGCAGGACCTGGTTCCAGGTATGGCCATTCGCGTTCATTTCACGGCCAATACTCCCGGGAAGTACGAACTAGCCTGTGCAGAACTTTGTGGTCAGCTTCACTTCAAAATGAGGAGCTACATGCTCGTACTTCCCGAAGCTGAGCATCGCGTCCTGATCGCCCTCACACAGGAGCAATTTCAGACACGCATGGGCGAATTATTGGCGAAATATCAGTTGCCGGTTTCAGGCGAGTAGGCAGCTATCGCGTCTTACTAGCTAAATTGTCTTGACCACTGAGGAGACACAAGATGGCAGTTGAAGCTCACGAGTCAGTGCATCGGCATGAGCCACCAAAAGGTTTCATCCGCAAGTACATCTTTAGTCTTGACCACAAGGTGATTGGCATTCAGTACATCTTACTGGCGTTGATTGCTGTGGTGGTGGGAATGGCGATGTCGCTGTTGATGCGCCTGAATTTGTCCTGGCCGGGCACCAGCTGGCCTGTTCTGGAAACACTCTTTCCAGGCGGGGCGCCAGGTGGTGTGATGAATCCGGAATTCTATCTTTCCCTCGTGACCATGCACGGCACCATGATGGTCTTCTTCGTGCTGACCACGGCGCCTCAAGGTGGATTTGGCAACTACTTCTTGCCCATTCAAATTGGCGCAGAAGACATGGCCTTTCCATTTTTGAACATGATGTCCTTCTGGGTCACTTTCGTCGGTTTTGTCGTTTTGCTCTCAGCGATCTTCTTCTCGGGGGCGGAATCGACGATCGGACCGATTGGGGGCTGGACAGGTTATGCGCCCCTTAGTGCCCTGGGGCAAATAGCCGGACCAGGCCAGGGCATGGGCATGAACCTGTGGGTGATTAGCATCGCGATCTTCTGCGTGGGCTCGCTGCTAGGTGCATTAAATTTCATTACCACTCTGTTGAACATGCGCACGCGTGGGATGTCGCTTATGCGGATGCCCTTGACATGCTGGGCCTGGTTTACTACAGCCGTGCTCGCATTGCTCTCTTTTCCGGTACTGCTTGGCGGTGGCATTCTGTTGCTTCTGGATCGAGTTGCCCACACCAGCTTCTTCATTCCCGCAGGCCTCTACGTAAGCGGTGTGCTTTCCGGTACGCAAGAGTCCTTCCCGCTGCATACGGGCGGTTCACCGATTCTCTGGCAACATCTCTTCTGGTTCTTTGGTCACCCTGAAGTTTACATTGCGATACTCCCCGGCATGGGAGCCACGTCGCATATCCTGTCGACGTTTGCCAGAAAGCCGGTGTTTGGTTATCGCGCGATGGTCTTTGCAATATTCGCTATTGGCCTGCTGGGGTTCTTTGTTTGGGGACATCACATGTTCATTAGCGGCATGAGTCCTTACTCGGCAATGACCTTTTCGATCCTCACGCTCTCTATTGGAGTTCCTTCGGCAGTGAAGACCTTCAACTGGCTAGGCACGCTTTGGGGCGGCAAAATTCGCTTCACCACACCAATGCTTTTTGCTCTCGGGTTTGTTTCTCTCTTTGTGGCGGGCGGTATTACAGGACTTGTTTTGGGACAGACTTCGCTCGATCTCCCAATGCACGATACGTATTTCGTGCTCGCTCACTTCCATCTGGTGATGGGGGTGGCCTCGATCTTCGGCATGTTCGCGGCCACTTACTTCTGGTTTCCGAAGATGTTTGGGAGATTCATGAATGAACCGCTCGGCAAGATCCATTTTTGGATTACCTTTGTCGGTGTCTATTGTATCTTCGTGCCTATGCATACCATGGGAATGGTAGGGATGCCGCGACGCTTTGCCCAGTTTACGGAATACGAGTTTCTAAAAACCTTGCATCCGCTCGTCATGTTTGTCTCTATTGCGGCGATTATTACAATTCTAGCCCAGTTGCTGTTCTACGCCAATCTGGTATGGAGCCTCTTTAGGGGCCGAAGAGCTGAAGACAATCCCTGGGAAGCAACTACTCTTGAGTGGACCACAGCCACGCCCCCGCCGCATGACAATTTTGCCGGGCTGCTGCCAACTGTCTATCGAGGACCTTACGAATTTGCAGTGCCGGGTGCCCCCAACGATTATGTGATGCAGACCGAGCCGGGCTCAGAGGTTACAAGCGGCGATGGCCACGAGGGTCACAGACACTAAGGTCGGAAGGAAGGAAGGAACAAGGATTGGGGGCGGGCCCCGATTTCCCGGTCCAAACGGGAAAGGGCCGAGTGGCAATGGAAAAGGGGGCGAACACGACGAGCGTGGCCGTCGTTTTTCCCCCGCAACCTACCGCATCACCATGTGGGTTGTGCTGGCTGCGGTAGTGATGATGTTTGCGGCTTTGTCCAGTGCCTACATCATCCTCTCATCCGGCGGGCAAAGTCGGCCCGTGGCTATGCCGCGCATGTTCTTTCTAAGTACTGGTGTCATCTTGCTTAGCAGCTTGAGTTTTGAAAAGGCGAAGAGATCTTTGAAGCAGGGAGCACAGATCAAGTACCTGCGATGGATTTGGCTGACTCTATTGCTCGGGTTGGCTTTTCTGGCAGCACAACTTACGGGCTGGCGAGAACTTGCAGCCGAGGGCGTCTATTTTGCCAGCCATCCGCACAGCTCCTTCTTCTACTTTTTTACCGGAGTGCATGGCGTCCATCTAATCGGAGGCATTCTCGGGCTCTTCTATCTAATCTTGAGGTTGAAACGGAGAAAAGAGCTGCTAGTCTCCGAAAGAACCATCACAGCGGCCGAGGTGGTTGCGCTCTATTGGCATGCTATGGACGGTCTTTGGCTCTGGTTGTTTCTTCTCCTGCTAGTTTGGAAGTGAAACGCAACACATGGTAATTGCAGTCAAATCCGGCTTCTCAAAGACAGACACGGACAGTCGCTATCGTATCGGCATGTGGGTTGCCATTGCCGGCGTGTTGATGCTGTTTACTTCACTCACCAGCGCCTACATCGTCCGGGCAGCTTCTTCTAATGATTGGCAACCGCTTTCTATGCCGCGCATCCTCCTTTTGAGCACGGCTCTTATCGCTGTCAGCAGCGGCACCCTTGAAGCAGCTCGCAGGTATCTCAAAGCCCGGAACGAGACCTGGTTTTTTCGCTGGCTTGGCGCCTCGATTTTGCTGGGAACGGCATTCTTACTTTCTCAGGCGCTCGCCTGGCGACAGCTTGCGAGAGCTGGAGTTTACCTGGCCACCAACCCCCATAGTTCATTCTTTTACTTGTTGACCGCTACACATGGAGTACACCTTATTGGTGGCCTGGTCGCACTCGGCTATCTTTGGATGCGATCACTGAAGCCCCTGGGCAACAAACGGGCAGCAGCGGGGCGGCAGTTGGCCGCTGACGCAGTAACACTCTACTGGCATGTCATGGACGGACTCTGGATCTATCTATTCCTACTCCTATTCCTTTGGAGGTGAACCCTGGTGAGTACTGAAGCACGTGCAGCGCATTTCACTGCGACCGACTGGGGCGGAGGTGTTCTACCATATCGCGTTGGCCATCGAAAGTTGGGAATGTGGTTATTTATCGTTTCTGACTCTTTGACGTTTTCGGCGCTGCTGATTGGTTACGGCTACCTGCGCGCTTCGAACGTTTGGCCGACGCCCTTTCCCTTCTTCCCCAGCATAGTCTTTTCGTCCGTGATGACGTTTTGCCTGTTGTCTTCCAGTCTGACAATGGTTTTTGGCGTGTCGGCTTCCAGCAAAGGGGAGAAAAGCAAGGCGCGCAAGTGGATTCTAGCGACCATCTTTTTCGGGCTCGCGTTTATTGTGCTCCACCTCATCGAATGGGATCACCTTATAAGTGAAGGTCTACGTCCTTTCAGTCTACCTGCGCACTGGATAACTGTTTTTACGCCTGCCGACGGTTCACTACCGTCACCGCTGTTTGGGGCAACTTTCTTCACCATTACCGGACTCCACATGTTTCACGTTTTCACGGGAACAATATATCTAGGCGTCGTAGCCGCAAGGGTTAATAAGCTAAGGCATGAAGACGTCGAGATCAGTGGGCTGTACTGGCACTTCGTAGATCTGGTCTGGATGTTTGTGTTTCCACTAATCTACATTCTGTCGGTAGATGTAGGCGGGCACCTGGCCCGGTAAATTCTGCTTTGGAGGAACCAGAGATGAGTGCACACATGGAAGAACACTTCGCGGGCACCAATAAACTGTTCATCTCGATCTGGGGCTGGCTCTTGGGGTTAACCTTGATAGAGATAGTTCTCGCTTACCGTCCGATGCCAATTCATTTCATGTTGACCATCTTGATGGGTTTGTCGATCATCAAAGCGGCGCTTATTGTCGCCTATTTCATGCATTTGAAATTTGAGCGCCTTAGTCTGGTGCTTACTATAGTGCCGGTGTTGGTGGTATGCATCTGCCTCCTCTTCTTGTTCTTCTTTCCGGATAGTTTCAGATCTTCTGATCTGCGTTACCAATTTAAGGAGACACCGCCGGCCACTGTAGAAGAGAGTCATTAGTTTTCATGATCAGGCACATCACTCGCTCGCTGACCGTTTTAACACTGGCAGTAATTGCTCTGCTGATCCTTTCTGCTACGGGAGTGGGACAGTGTGCAATGTGCCGCGCATCGCTGGCAGGATCCGGAAACGCCCACTTCATCAGAAACTTCAATATTGGAGTGCTCGTATTGTTGGTGCCGCCAGTTGCGATGTTCTGCTCAATCTTTTTGGCTCTGCGACGATACCGGGGAGCTGCCGAAGAACCGGATGTCAAGGATGATGATAAGGCGAGTTAAGTGCTAATGATGGCAATTCGTTATTCAATCAGGTTCCTGGCTGACTTCGTCGCATATGTCTGAGGATGAGAATCCGCTAGCTCTCGACGTAGCGCGCCGCACGACTCGCGGCCGATCTTGCCCTCGCTGCGGTGGCAAAATCATTCCCTCGAACCGAGCAGTGTATCAGAGCACGACCGATCCAAACGCCGTGTTTCCGATCTGGCAATGTGAGCGGTGTGGCTATGAGGAGATGTCGGAAAAGCCTAAACCGGCGGGAAAAGCCAAGCATTGAAAGTGGAACTTTCCCTTAGCAGCGGCAGCTTGTTACGATGATACCTGAGGTTGAAGTAAGCGTGATGAAGAATGAGCTCCGACTCTTGAATCTCCTCTGCATCGTGGCGGCCCTCGGTTTCATCGGCTTCGCAGTTTTGAACGCCTTCTTGTCCGGTGAGTTCCTGAGCACTGATAACCTCTTTGTTACCCTGGTCTGCCTGGTTATGGCGCTGATGTTTGCGGTAAATCCTCTCCTTTACCTGAAATCTGAAGGACGCCTGCCGCTGCCATTTGTAAAGCGGTCTTCTTCAACTAGCGCCGAGCTGGCCGCGTCATCCTCACCTCCATTGCTTGATGCCAAAGGACGCCCCGTGCCGCCCGATGTGCGTGCGCTCGTCACGCAGATGGGTCAGGCGCAAGCGCGGCCTGAGGATGTGTAATCTCCTCTCCCGGAAAGGGCCGCCGTGGACCAACTGACTCGTCGCATCTTGGATATGTTCAATGACCTGCAGCAGGAGACTCTTGACCTTCATTCGCTATTTGAGGCAGGCGGTAACGACCCTGAGGCAAGGGAGGCAGTTTTTGACTGCGTGGAACGGCTAGGGAGGGATGGACTACTCGACGAAAAGGGAAACGATTTTTACTCCTTGAGTTCGAAGGGGAAAGAAGCGTTGCGACACGATAAGTTACGCACTTGACTACCTGGTAATTGCAGACAAACCGGCGTGTTGACTTCATCAATAGACTTTTGGGATAGTGCATATTCTTCATGCCGAAATACTTATCTCTCCTGCCGCACGTGAACGCGGTCCTGAACGCTACGAGTGCCATCTTCCTGGTAGCCGGTTACAGACAAATCCGTCAGGGGAAGATTCGGCGTCATCGCAATTGTCAACTCGCAGCGCTTGCGGCCTCAATAGTTTTTCTGCTCTCTTACGTTACCTACCATTACTTTCACGGCACTACTCGCTTTCCCGGTAAAGGACTGGCGCGTCTGCTCTACTTCACGATTTTGACGAGCCACACGGTTCTCGCGGTTGTGATTGTCCCGCTAGTGCTTGTTACAATCACCCGTGCATTTAGGGCAGATTTCGTTCGGCATAAACGGATCGCGCGCTGGACACTGCCGCTCTGGCTGTACGTGTCGGTAACCGGAGTGCTCGTCTATCTGATGCTGTATCAAATTTGGGCATAGTGCGCATGCTTGGCAACGGAAACAATCCCCATCTGGCTGTCAACACTCAAGTCTCAAAGAGATTTGGAGCCTCGGGCCCTTTTCTGTTTCTGGCGCTATTGTTTGTTGTAGCCGTATTCCTTAGCTGGTACTTCACCTGGTTTGGTCGCGGACTTTCCGACGCTGATATCTCAACTTACCTGACGGATGAGCGGCATCCACGACGCGTTCAGCATGCGCTTCTTCAGGTGCAACAACAGATCGAACGCGGCGATCCTGGCGCTAAGCGGTGGTATTCGCAGATTCTCAGTCTGGCTGGAAGCTCGGAAACGGAGTTTCGGCTGACCGTGGCATGGCTAATGGGGTTTGACAACCAATCGGAGGAATTTCATCAGGCCTTGCTGAAACTGCTTGCTGATTCTGAACCCGTAGTAAGAAGAAATGCAGCTCTGGCGCTGGTAAGATTCAGAGATGCGAGTGGCCGAAGTGAGTTGCACTCCATCCTCGGACTCTACTCAGTGCGTGCAAAAACGCCGGGCATCGTCGCCAGCACTCTCCGGGCGGGCTCCGACGTTTCTCGCGGCGCCTTACTGGCGCGTTTGCAACAAGCTGAAAGCACTACTGAGATTCGCTCACCTTTGCCAGGCCGGATCACCGATGTTCTGGTCAACCCAAGCGCGAGCCTTGCAGCGGGCGATACAATAGTTACTATCCAATCTGACGAAGCCAGCATATGGGAAGCTCTGCGTGGTCTTTCGCTTGTGGGTCAGAACGAGGACTTGCCCATGGTCGAACAATTTACTCAGGGTGTTGGCTTTTCCGAGCGGATTACAAAACAAGCCACTCTGACGGCGGAAAGTATTCGAGGACGGCAATCAAACTCTCAAGGGCCAGGAGGAAGCGGCGGTGCATCGGGAAGCGAAATGCCGTGAAGAGACTCCCAATCCTCAGTCGGCACCATCTCAATTGCATCCCAGGGACAGCCATCCAGGAACGCGCCATCTGGTCCTTTACTAGTGCACTTCTGGCAACCAATACAAAGGTAGGGATCCACCTCAATCCGGCCAAAAGGCGGATGGTCTTCGTCGGGCACCCAGAACATGCATGCTTCGATCGGACAATACTCAATGCATGCCGGTGAGCCGGCGCAACCAGTGCAACAGTCGGTGGTAATCGCCAGGATGCGTGGCTTTTTTCGGCGGGTGGCTTTACCATCACCGACTGACATTGGCCAATATTTTTCAACAATATCGTACACTTTTACGTTCCCGCTTCAATGTAAGAATCCAATCGACTCTAACATACCTTTTCTGATTTCCTCAACGATTTGTGTTCTTCGCCGTTCTGGCTAAGGCGATGGGCGGCGCAGTCGTCGCTGCCATGGGTGTAGCTGGCGGAGCATCGCTGGGCGCTGCTGTCGCTAGTCTCTTGGTACCTGGGCTAGGACCAGTTATAGTCGGTGGCCTCCTGGGCGCAGCTATCCTGGGAATTGGTGGGACCATCACCGGCATGGCAGCAGGCGAGGCTTTGGACGTTCAATTGGCAGTGACTTTAGCCGCAATGAGCCAAGTTATCGCCGTGGTTTCGAAGCCGCCCTAAACGTCAGAATGCGCGGAAAGTCCACCGCAGAGGCGAAACTGGAATTTGAAAAGGCCTTCGGCGACGCGGGCCCTGACGAAGCTTTTCAGCTAGGATTTGAACGTGGCCTCGCGTATCAGAGGAACCCCGTAGAGAAGCATAAAATTTGAAGGAACTGCTGCTCAATGCCATCGTTCTAATTGCCGTACTTGGGATTAGCGCGATCCTAACGAGCTGGTTCGCTCGTACGATGTACGTTCGCTGCGTACACTGTGGCACTTTGAACGCGAAGCGCCGCACCGAATGCCGCTCCTGCCGCCGAAAGCTTTGTTAAGGAAGATGCAGAATGGATAGAGTTAATTGATGTCTGGACGTCAATCACCGCCAGTTGCGCCTGAGTGGCAAACTCATGCTGAGAAAACCGAATATCGCGAAACACCACGGTACGCAGAGACCATTGAATATGCACGGCGCTTAGAAGCCGGCTCATCGCTCATTCGTTATCAAAGCTTCGGCAGAAGTGGTGAAGGTCGAGAGCTACCGCTGGTTATTGCCGCATCGGATAATGCGTTTACGCCTGAGGTTGCCGAAAAAGATGGTCGCGCGGTGGTGCTTATACAGGCCTGCATCCATGCCGGAGAGCCTGATGGCAAGGACGCCGGGTTGGCACTTTTGCGAGACATCACAATCACCAATGCCTTGCCGGGGCTGCTCAAAAACGTAGTTGTTCTTTTTATTCCCATCTACAACACCGACGGTCACGAGCGCTCCAGTCCGTTTAATCGCATCAACCAGAACGGCCCGGCAGAGATGGGATGGCGCACGACCAGAACCTATCAGAATCTCAATCGCGATTATATGAAGGTAGACACGCCCGAGACACGTGCCTGGTTGGCGCTGTGGAACCGCTGGAGGCCGCACCTCTTCATTGATTGCCACGTAACTGATGGCGCCGACTATCAGTACAATATCACTTACCATCACGAACACCATGAAGGCGTCGCGGCGAGCGTCCTGGCCTGGGAGAGAGCAGTCATCCAGGAGCGAGTTGCCGCAGCAACAGAAGCGGCGGGAAATGTTGTTTCATGGTATCTGGAGTTCAAAGATAATCGCGACCTGCGCCAGGGCATTCTCGATTTCAACGGTAGTCCTCGCTTCTCAACTGGCTACACACCGCTGCGAAATCGTCCCGGCATTCTAATTGAGACCCACATGCTAAAGGGCTACCGTTCCCGAGTTTTAGGAACTTACGACTTTCTTCGCTTTACCCTGGAAGAAGTGAATAGAGATCCCGATCGACTGCGGGATGCTGTTCGCGAGGCAGAGGCGCAAACCATAACTGCCGGTGGCAGCTACGACGTGAAAAGGAACTATCCGCTGGATTTTGAGTTGACGGATGAATCACGACCGTATCACCTGAAAGCGGTTCAGTATCATACGGAAGTAAGTGAGGTTTCAGGTGCAGTGCGTGTCGTATATGAGACAGACCCTCTTAACCTCACGGTTCCCATGTACGACACGTTCAGGATCAAACATGCAGTCGCTCCGCCGCTCTATTACATTGTGCCGGTTCAATGGACTGAGGTCATAGCCGTTTTGGAAGCGCACGGACTCGAAATGGAGCGAACCACCCGTTCCCTTGATCTGGAGGTTGAGTGTTACAAGTTCACAGACGTCACGTGGGCCGGAGGCCCTTTCGAGGGGCGTCTAATGCCCAGCTTCAACGTCCAAAAGGTTTGCCAGAAGCGGCAATTTCTTCCCGGCGCGGCGCTGCTGCCGTTGGCCCAAGCCTCTGCCAAAGTTGCGATTAACCTTCTGGAGCCGCTGGCCGCGGATTCGTTTGTCCGCTGGGGCTTCTTCAATGCTATTTTTGAGCAGAAGGAATACGCCGAAAGTTATGTCTTGGAAAAATTGGCCCGAGACATGATTTCTGGAGATTCCGCATTACGGACAGAATTTTTACAGCAGCTGTCGATCGACAATAAATTTATGGCCAGTGCAGACGAGCGGTTGGAGTTCTTCTACAAACGGTCCCCCTACTGGGATCAGGAGATGAATCTCTATCCCATAGGGCGCGTTACAACTGCTCTGCTGGAATGAAAAGGTGGGCGCCCTGGCCAAAACCGAAGGAGTAGTCATCGGCGGCCGCATGGCGCCCAAAATGGATATTAAATTTGGCGGTTAGACGACGGTTCTTCGCCCGCC
>DATEUF010000258.1:0-2502 GCA_035283325.1 Pyrinomonadaceae bacterium
GGAATTGT
The DNA here is from genome assembly GCA_035283325.1 of Pyrinomonadaceae bacterium. Taxonomy (GTDB): domain Bacteria; phylum Acidobacteriota; class Blastocatellia; order Pyrinomonadales; family Pyrinomonadaceae; genus PSRF01. The sequence goes on from DATEUF010000258.1 coordinate 9, forward strand.
CCATGCCAATGGACATTCCATGACGTACGCCGAAGTCGCCAAGGAAATGAAGCAGGCTGGTCAACAACCGCGCGCGCTGTATGAATATGAAGCTCCGAAGACTCAACCTTTGGGAACAGGCGGCGACATGCACTTCGCCTTTTCCTTCGGAGTCCAAGCCGCCGAAGTGGAAGTCAACAGACTGACGGGCGAAGTGCGCGTGTTGAAAGTGATCTCTGCCAACGATGTGGGCATGGCGGTCAACCCGCTTGGTTTGCAGGGACAGGTCGAAGGCGGCGTGATGATGGGACTCGGCAACGCCCTCACCGAAGAATTCATCATGGACAATGGCAACGTGGTCACAGATCATCTTGCACGCTATCGCGTGCCTGGCATCATGCTCACGCCAGAGATTACCTCCATTATCGTTGAGCATCCAACAGCAGATGGTCCCTACGGTGCGAAAGGAGTGGGCGAGATATGCAGTATCCCCACCACGCCCGCGATCACGAACGCGATCTATAACGCAGTCGGTGTGAGGATTGATAAGTTGCCCGTGGATCAGGAGATGATTGCGAGAGAGATTTGGGAGAGGGAAGAGGAGTAGAAAGCGGAAAGTAGAAAAAGGACTCTCAAGGTTTCAAGCCTGAGAGTCCTTTTTGGTAAAGGTTTGGAATTATGTTATGACATATTTCCTGTTTTGTGCCCTTTTTCAACGGAGCTATCCGCCCTTGTGTAACACTTTGTCTCGGGCGCTATTCACGAATTTGCTGTTCCCGGCTACGGTACAAGTGGTTCTGCTTCCAGATTGCCGGTTCTTGTAGCTAGGGAAGCGATTGCAGATGGGTTGAATCCCTTTACGGTGAGCCGGACGCCCAGCGAAAACTCCCATAGCGCGATCGGGAGAACGCCGATTCCCGTCAGCACAAAGATCGGCCCGCTGGTGATGCTGAACATAGTGACGATGGTGTTAGCGATGAGCAGGGGCGCTCCAATGAGTCCGAGCAGGGGAAGAATCCGCGGCACCAGGCGCGACTGGTACAGTAGGGAGCCCAGCAACAGGGCGTTCATGGCCGGCATGAGGTTTTGTCCGAGGCGGAACCAGTTATGCAACGCGACCAGCGCCTGGCCGGTGACCAACACAGCTGCTCCGGCTCCGGCCTGCCGCAAGGTCACCACCGCCAGGAGGCAGACGACGCCGGCGAAGATCGTGCTGGCTTCCAGGACTCGCGATCCGATGAAGCCCAGCGCGATCCCTTCGTTCTGCCTCTTGAGCACCGGGAACAGAACGACGGCGGTGCCGATGCCGGCAAGGGCTACGATGATCTCCAGGATACCCCCGATGATGACGCCAGTATCCGGGCCAGGGCCGACGATGTAGTTCGGATCGTGTACCGGACCGTAGAGAGCGACGATCGGGATCGAGACAAAGGTCAGCAGGTAAAGCACACCCGCTGCCATCGCGACTTTTCTTGGTGAGGACGAAATTGTGGCAGTCATATTGTTGGTGTAAATATTATTGCTCTCCGTTTTCGGCTCCAAGGTTAGGATGCTTGCTCTCGACGTTCCGACCAGAGCGCATATCCCAGCCAGACCAGCGCCAACCCCATCGGCACCGCCAAAATCCGATCGAACGGGTGCGGGATCAGCGACGACGTAAGGATGGGCAATAAGACCCCGAAGGCAAGCAGACCGCCTGCCCAGCGCGGCAGGATCGCGGCGCGAAACGTAGCGATGCCAAACAGCAGTCCGCCGAGCAAATACCCTGCAAGCCCTGCTAGTGCATATACCGCTGGGAGGGCTCCGAGGCTAACCTCGCTGGGAGCCCCAGTGATCATCCCCAGGAAGCCCTCTACAAACTTCGGCGCCTCGGTCGCCAACAGCGGCAAGATAAATGCTTCAGCGAAGACAAGGGCCGCCGTGAGCGCATAGAAGAGGCTAAACAGGAGGTATGCGGCCAAACCAAGCCAACCGGCCTTTTCCACTTGCCTGGCGTAGAGCCCCGCAATGCCGAGCAGGCCGAGGATGGCCATGGTAAATTTCAAGGATTGGACGATTGCCCATGCACTCGTAGTGACTGACGAAAGAATGTCAAGTGGATGGATCGGCTGAATGGCTATGAATATGATCCCTGACCCCATGGCTGCTAAACCTGACCAACGAATGACGTTCGAGGCTGTTATCTTCATTTTGCTCTCCTTGACCGCAGTCTGGCGGTTGGTGTCCGCAAGTTTGACTTCTTTAGTGATGTTCATTTGTTTATCTCCTCTTTTGAATCATAGGGATGGGTTTCATTAGATTGAACTTGAGCCCGTTATGAAACACCTAACACCCGACTGCATCCACCAGTCGGGAGATTTAGTTCTATAACCTAAGTTGACTCAACTCATCTGTAGTGCAGAAACGATTCCTCATGAATCCCCGCTGTGGTTGTTATACAGAGCTATTTCTATTTACATGATTTTTATCATATTTATCTAAATAAGTCAATCCCATTAATCAAATCACCCTAATC
>DATEUF010000259.1:0-5624 GCA_035283325.1 Pyrinomonadaceae bacterium
ATTCTTGAACTTTTTGTCCAATGCTATTGGCTCGCTCAACGAGATAGATACTCAATTAGAGCTAGCGCTACGTCTCGGATATGTGACACGGACTGATTATGATCGCCTGTACCAAGCGCTCGATGAGTGTCTTGCCCTTACCTACGGATTGAGGAAATCAGTTAACCGTAAGCAGTGAGCGGTGAACAGCGGGGGCCGGTTTCTGCTCACTGCTGACTGCTCACGGCTCACTCAATTCGAACCCCTCACAGCTCACTGCCTACGGCTCTCTGCTCTCTGCTTACTGCTCACTGAAGTGGAGTGAAATATGGCAAACGAAATCATAGCCAAACAATTGCGTTCCTTCGGTTTGACCGTCGGCGGCATCTTCGCCCTGATCGGTCTTTGGCCGGTGGTCGTTCATAACGCGGGCCTCCGATGGTGGTCGGTTATCGTCGCCGGCGCCCTGATGCTTCCCTCCCTCGTATATCCTAAGAGCTTATTTTGGATCTATAAGGGTTGGATGGCGGTCGGGGCTGTTCTGGGTTGGATCAACACCCGGATCATTTTGGGTGTGGTTTTCTACGCGGTTGTAACCCCAATTGGGATCGTGAGACGGTGGTTGAGAAAAGATCCTATGGGTCGACAGTTGAGACCCGAACTCGATAGCTACCGAGTCGTGCGAAAGCCGCGTCCGGCATCCCATCTGACGAAACAATATTAAGTAATTAGTGAGCCGTGAGCTGTTAGCAGAGAGCAGCAGGCCCCGATGCGAGTCCTTGCGATGGCCGTACAAAACTCTTGATGACTGTCTTGCTGTCACCTTGCTCACTGCTTACAGCGCCCTGCTCCCTGCTCACTGCGATTAGGAGGTAATTATGGGCGAGTTTCTCTTGGAACTTTGGTCTTTCATGAAGGAGCGAAAGAAGTTCTGGCTTCTGCCGATCATTCTCTGCTTGGTTCTGCTGAGCGGTCTCGTAGTCTTTACATCAGGTTCAGCGGTCGCGCCTTTCATCTATACCCTGTTCTAGTGTCCTGAAGGTCGTTAAAGAATTCAGCGACCGCCTTACTGTCGTGGGTACGGCTATGCTCTCACTCTCAGGTGTATTGATTAGTAATGTCGGGGAGTGGGTTTTTCCATGAAACACTCTGGCTTCTGTTACCTTTCGGGGTTCACGTAATTCCCATCAACGACCGGTAGAGTTCTCGGTCCTGTGTCCGCAGCCCCGCTTCTTTCAGGACGGCTTGCTCTATCTGTCTACCATCTCTCCACCACTCTGTTACCGGAATAACTTTAAAAATTAGATTCTTCTGGGTTTCCTGTGAAGAGACATTCACCACAGAGACGCAGAGTTCACTGAGTTCGGAGTAATTTCTATCAAAAACTCTTTACTCCGCGCCCGCCGCGCCTCCGCGTGATTCACACGGAAGCCTGAAGAACCAAAAGTTAAGACCAATGAAAGGAAAGTCCAATGAGTAAAAAATTGCAATCGTTACTAATAGCGGTTGGCTTATTCGTGTATGGGAGCACCGCGCACGCGCTGCCAGTATCAGAGTGCGTATACGATGCAAACAACACACAGATCTGCGATCTGTACGAATCCGACGAATCCGGAAACCCCTCCGAGACGTCATCGGCAAGGACCCAGAATAATCCTGTTAATTCACCTCCTGGTACTGTCGCGCCCTACGGCGCCGACTGGGCCCCGCGATGGGTCGTGGTGTACAAAGACGCGGCCATGCAAAACGCGAGCTCTGTGGTTCAGGTGATTAAGTCTTTGCCTCCTGTGTTGGACGGTATGTTCGCTGAGGAAGCATTTCTATATTCCGACGGATACGCTAACTTCGCCACAATACTTGACATTGCCTTAACCACTCCCGCGTGCAATGCAGGCAATACCGACACTTTACCCTGTCTCCTGAAAATCGTCGAGGACGCGAACGGAGTCGCCACGTTCCAGCAGCCTTTTGTGTTTTCTTCAAAAGATCCAAACTCCACGACTGAAGGCTCCGATACGATCAATGTGCACAGACTGACGTCCACTACCACTACTTACCGGGCATCGGTTGATTTTTCTTCCACCCAGGGCTTTCGCGACTGGTATTACCTCTACGGCTCCGGCACTCAAATGAGTTACGTCAACGGCCGCTGGCAGGGCAACGAGGCGTACCTGTTGCTCTGGGCAAATGGGGGGCATCCGGGCAACTTTTCGGACGCGATCAGGAGGTGGAAAGCGCCGCAAGCGGGCTCGGTAAACATTACCGGCAACGCTTTTGATGGCCACACGACTTGTGGGTCAGGAGCCAGCGTCTACATTAAGAAGAACTCTACGATCCTTTGGCAGCAGCCGATCGCCAATGGCAACACCGCCGGGGTCGCCTTTAATCAGACGACGACGGTTGTCGCGGGAGACAACATTGATTTTGGCATCAATCGGGGGGCGGATAACGTTTGGGACTGCGATTGGACCGGCTTTGACCCGACCATATTATTCACCAGTCCGTAAATGAGATGGGTTTTTAAACGATTATTGCGCGGCCCGGGAGGTTCTCCTGGGCCGCTTAGGCATCCTCGCGGTAAAGCCCGTCGAACTTGCCCAACTTGATGCGCACCATATTCTGCGCGCTTTCGCGCACCAGGCGCTCTTTCCAGGGCGTTTTGACCATGCGTGCGACGAGAGATCCGCTGACTGCGCGGTGTGCTCGATGTCGGCGACCACGTGGGTGGTAAAGAAAACCAGCTCGCGGTCGCCCAGACTGTACTGTTTGCGCTCGGCATTCAAAAACACTGCCGAGTAATACGGAAGAGAAGGAAAATCCAATGAAAAAAAAATTGCAATTGTTAATAATAGCGGTTGGCTTATTCGTGTATGGGAGCACCGCGCACGCGCTGCCGGTATCAGAGTGCACAATCTCAGGAGGAGAGCTACCGACGCAGATCTGTGATTTGTGGGAATCCGACGAATTCGGAGACCCTTCAAACGTTTCATCGCCAGTACACAGCCAATTCGCCGCAGATTACGGCGCCGACTGGGCGCCGCGATGGATCGCGGTGTACGACGACGCCGGCAGGAGATTGCTGAGCGATCTGGTCCACGTAAGCAATACCGGCTATGCACAGAAGGGTCTGTTCGCCGACACAGCGATTCTATATTCTTTCGGGTGGGATTTCATTTTCAAACTCAGGCGAGCCTTAAGCACTCCGCTGTGCAATGCGGACAATACTGACACAACTCTCTGTCTTCTGAAGATCATAAGGGACGCGAACGGCATCGCCACATTTGAGCAACCTTTCGTGTTGGATTCAACAGATCCAGATTCCCTGGTTGAAGGCTTCGATACGTTTATTGTTGAGAGAGGCAACAGTCGTAGTTTTGGAAGGAAATTCGATTTTGGTCATTTCTGGGATAACATTAGAGATCACTATGATAATTGGAATGGCCATAATCCCAGGCGTCATTGGGGACATGGCGATCATCACGAGGATAATCAGCAGTAACGAATTGTTAGTTGCTGGGAGAGGTCTCCGGGTGGGGAGACTCCTCCTGCCCGTTATTGAACTTCTAAATTGGGTTCTTCCTGGATTAGTGTGGCTGAGGACTCACCACGAAGGACCCAGCGCGGCTACGCCGCAACCGAAATTCGCAATATATCCCACAAAGCACGCCCTGAACCACGTTGAAGGAGGGCAAAGCCTGCAAAGACGAAATTCCAAATTCGAAATCCGAAATTCGAAGCAATTCCGAATGTTCAAGAAACACAAAATTCCAAACAAACTCATTTCAGGTTCGGAAGTCCTAATTCGGATTTGAGTCATCGGTTTGTTTCGGATTTCGAGCTTCGGATTGCGGATTTTGAGTTGGGATCGCTTGGCCCCTTGGCGCGAGGCATAGCCGAATCCGAGGCTCTTAAGTTCCAGCGGTGCAAACGCCGAGCTCTGCGCCACACAAAAGTCTGAAGAACCTAATTCGGAAAGGATAGTCCGTTGAGCAGCGAATTTCTACCATTTCACGTGCCGGATATCGGCGAGGCTGAAACGAATGCCGTCGTCGAGACCTTGCGTTCCGGATGGCTCACGACGGGACGGAAGGTTAAAACCTTCGAAGCGGATTTTTGCAACTATATCGGTTGCTCGCATTCCGTGGCCGTTAACTCCGGAACCGCCGCTCTCCAGCTTGCTTTAGACGCAGTGGGTGTAAAGGAGGGCGATGAGGTCATCGTCCCGGCTATGACCTTTGCGGCGACCGCCGAGGTGGTCATTTATTTGAAAGCCAAGCCCGTGCTCGTCGATTGCCGGCGGGATACCTTGAATATCGATCCGGAGGCGATCGAGCGAAAAATCACCTCTAAAACCAAAGCCATCATACCCGTCGATATGGCGGGGCAACCCTGTGATTTCGACGCGATCCTGGAAATCGCCAGACGTCGTAAATTAAAAGTGATCGAAGACGCAGCCCATGCGTTGCCCGCAGCCTATCGGCAAGAGAAGGTGGGGCGCATTAGCGACATAACCTGTTTCTCCTTCTATGCGACTAAGACAATTACTACAGGGGAAGGAGGAATGGCGACGACCGAGAATCCGGACTGGGCGAATCGGATGCGGATGATGAGTCTCCACGGCATAAGTCTGGATGCGTGGGATCGTTATACGGACAAGGGGTCGTGGTATTACGAAATTATTCGCCCCGGGTACAAGTACAATTTGACCGACATTGCCGCAGCATTAGGTATCGAGCAACTGAAGCGATGCGACCAATTCTATGAAGCCCGGCGGCGGATCGCCAATCGGTATCATGAAGCTTTTGCGGAGTTGCCGGAGATTGAAGTGCCAACGATCGCGCCAGACGTCCAGCACGCATGGCACCTTTATGTGATCCAACTGAATCTCGAACGACTGAAGATCAATCGCCAAGACTTCATCAAGGCGCTAAAAAGCCAAAACATCGGGACTTCCGTTCATTTTATTCCACTCCATCTACATCCGTTTTACCGAGATACATTCGGCTATCAACCGGCGGATTTTCCGCAGGCGAGCGCCAGTTTCGAGCGCATCATTTCTTTGCCGATTTACCCGAAGATGACAGAAGGCAACGTTCGCGACGTGATCGGTGCTGTCAGAACCCTGGCCAAGGCGTATCGCCGGTAGGAAGGCGTAGCGCGAAGCGCAGAGAGCAAAGCGCATGGCGCATAGAGCTAAGGGCGAAGAGCAAAGGGCAAAGCGCAGAGAGGTCAATGACTGAAGAAAGGCCAAAATTCCGCTTCATGGATCTCGAGATTTGGCAAGACGCAATTGAAGTGGCTGGAAGATTGTTTGATATCGCAGACAGATTGGAATCCAGGAGGCTCTACCGATTTGCCGAGCAGCTACGCGGCTCAGGGCTCTCTATGTCGAATAATATCGCCGAAGGTTCTGGCAGCAATTCAAAACGAGAATTCTCAAATTTCCTCAACATTGCCCGTCGTTCGACCTTTGAAAATGCGAATGTCCTTATCGTGCTCGAAAAACGAGGACTGATGACGCCACAAGAAGTGAGCGAGCTGCTAGAAGGCCTCGATCACTTGTGCCGCAAGATCACAAACTTCCAGAGAAGCCTAAACGCCTAGCGCCTTGCGCTTTCCGCTTTGCAGAACTACATGAAGCGCGC
>DATEUF010000260.1:0-32409 GCA_035283325.1 Pyrinomonadaceae bacterium
GGATAGCCGAGACCGAGCAACTTGGCCACCTTGTCGAACGCCTCCCCGGCAGCGTCATCACGGGTTCGGGCCACGACTTTGTACTGGCCGGGTTCTGGAATGCAGAAGAGGTTTGTATGCCCCCCGGAAACGATCAGTGCCAGCGCTGGATAAGCTACCGGCGGATTCTCGAAAGCCACCGAATATATGTGCCCTTCGATGTGGTTAACGCCGACCAGTGGTTTGCGTAATGCGAAGGCCATTGCCTTTCCATATGAGACGCCAACCAGCAATGAGCCGATAAGTCCCGGACCGACAGTAACTGCGATACCGTCAATCTCTTCGGGCGATACTTTAGCCTGAAAGAAAGCCTCTTCAACAATGGGCTGGATCTTATCGAGGTGCTCACGAGACGCGAGTTCCGGTACCACGCCACCAAAGGGTTTGTGGATGTTGATTTGTGAGGCGATCACGGAAGACACGATCTCCCGGCCGTCCCGGATTATGGCGGCGGCGGTCTCATCGCATGAAGTTTCAATGCCGAGGATGAGCATGCCTGCTGAGGATTTTAGCAACGTTTATCTGAAGGCAGGAAATGTGGGGCGTATGGGGCGCGCACCCGCGTCTCACCTAGGCATGAGGTGTCTGAGCTGGGAAGAACGAGTATTAATGTAGAAGCTGAGCGCTGAATCACCCTGCTTCAGCAACCGTTTGCGAACCATTTTCCCGACCTCCTCAGGCAAGTCTTTCTTGTGATGGTGCTCTACTATCAACACTGCGGCTTCAGTGAATAGATGGGATGCTTGGCCCAGGAGAACCATTACTTCGAGATAGTTGGACGCATAGGGTGGGTCGAAAAAGACTACATCCGATGGTTGCCGGTGATGCTTAATAGCGCGACGCACGAATTCCAGAGCCTCCGCTTGGACCACCTCGGCTTCTTCCTCGGGAATTCGGCATAGATCCAGGTTAGCTCTTATCAGTTGACACATTTTGCGCGAACGGTCAACGAAGGTGACATAAACGGCACCTCGAGATAACGCCTCAATACCCACCGCGCCTGATCCGGCACAGAGATCCAGGAACACGGCGCCATCTACTCGGTCCGCGATGATGTTGAACAACGTCTCGCGGAGCCGATCGAGGGTTGGTCGCACCTCGAGTGATGGCGGGCTTTTGAGCTTGCGACCGCGAAATTTACCGGCAATGATTCGCACTAGAAACTTCTATGAGATTGAGGTACCCGCGCCAGACTGCGCGTCTGGGATTTGAGGAAGGCTTTGTCTTCCGCGTTAACCGACGGCCGCGAGCCGCAAGCGTGCATCCCTGCGCACCCGCTTGATCATGTTTGCGGTTGTAATCGAGCCGGCCCGCCTGGTCAGATAAAACTCAGCCTCTTGTCGCGCCTTTTCCAGTATTTGCTGGTCGCGGATGAGGTTAGCAAAGCGAAACTCGGGCAAGCCCGATTGCCTGGTACCCAGAAGTTCGCCGGCTCCCCTTAATTCGAGGTCCTTCTCGGCAATAAGAAAGCCATCGTTCGTCTTGGCCATGATGCCCAATCTTACTTCAGCGACACTGGTCTTCCGGTCTGACGTGAGCAGGATACAGTAGCTTTTTTCAGCGCCACGGCCGACTCGACCTCGCAGTTGATGAAGTTGAGACAAACCGAAGCGCTCGGCATGCTCCACGATCATTAACGAGGCGTTGGGCACATCAACACCTACCTCAATTACGGTAGTACTAACCAGGACTTGGATCTTGCCGGAAAGAAACTCTCTCATCACGGCCTCTTTATCGATAGCTTTCATCCTACCGTGTACCAGTCCGACAGAGAACCGTGGGAATACCTTGTCGCGCAGGTATTCATATCTGCGCGTTGCGTCGCGTAGATCCATCTTCTCTGATTCTTCAACCAAAGGATAGACAACATATACCTGGCGTCCCGCGCGCACTTCGCGGGTGATCAGGCGTTTCACTTCCTGGCGCTGATCTTCGCCATAGACTCGGGTTTCAACCGGTGTTCTGCCGGGAGGCATCTCGTCGATGACGGAAACGTCGAGGTCGCCATAAACTGTCATCGCCAACGAACGCGGAATCGGGGTCGCGGTCATTACCAGGACGTCTGGATTGGAGCCACGGCCGCGCAACTCTGCGCGTTCCAAGACACCGAAACGATGTTGCTCGTCAATTACAGCGAGACCGAGATTGGCGAACGAAACTGATTCCTGTATCAAGGCATGGGTTCCGATACAAGCAGCTATTTCCCCGCTGGCCAGGTCAGAGCGCAGTTTGCGCTTCTCCGCCGGGCGCAGTGAGCCACTCAACAGTTCTACCCTGTACGGGGTCTTGGCGAGTAGACGCTTGATATTGCGCGCGTGTTGTTCGGCGAGAATTTCAGTAGGGGCCATCAGGACGGTCTGATAACCATTACCCATCGCGGCAAGCATGGCGATGACGGCGACTATAGTTTTGCCGCTCCCTACGTCCCCTTGCAGAAGGCGGTTCATCGCGGCGGTTGACTTCAGATCTGTGAAAATTTCCTTGACTACGCGCCGCTGCGCGCCCGTGAGTTTGTATGGAAGGACGGCTGCGATTCCTTCCTTCAACTGATTATCGATCCTGATTCTCGCAGTTTTTTGTTCTCTGAGGTGCTGGCCGCGTTTTAATTGCAGGCCAAAACTGAGCCAGAAGAAATCTTCAAAGATGAGACGTAATTGGGCTGCGCTACGGCCCTTCTCATATAACGATAGTTGCGCATCTTCGGGCGGGAAATGGATCTCGCGTAGAGCTTTGCCGCGCCCGAGCAGCCGCTGCCGCTGTCTGAGTTCCTGAGGCAATGTCTCCATTATCTGCTCATCAGGAATCAGACTAAGGACTCCATGCATGACCTCTCGGACGCGCTTTGAGGGAAAGTCTCCGAGCTTGCGGTACACAGGTACGCAGCGGCCGGCGTGAATAAAAGTCAGCTCTGGATCGCTTTCCAGGTTCTCATCAACGGGTTCGATAGAGGTTCCAGCGGGTGATTCGCTTTGGCCCTCAACACTCGACTGTGGTGGCAGCATCTCGAGTTCGTCAGCCGGCCTCTGAAGTTTGAGAGCAAAAGTGCCACGTCGATCGTCCCACTCCCATTTTCCAAAGGCAATGAACCGGGCGCCGCGCGTGAAGCGCTTCGCGTAGTAATTGAGAATGTCGGTCGCATGAGCACCCGATACAAACCACCACACTACTACGGGCCGTCCGCTCCTGGAGGCGTCAGTGGCGCTGACTTCAAAGATGAAGAGTCTGGATTTGCCAGCGGATCGCTTATTTCGTACCTGATAACCGCCAGCAACCTTTGTATAGAGCTCTAGTGAAGCTTCGGTTCCGTCTTTCAGGTCTCGAATGGAGGCGAGCTTCGAGCGGTCTTCGTAGCGTAGGGGCTGGTAGTGAAGAAGGTCCTCTACGGTCGGGGGATCACTGGGTGCCATGCCGAGGTCCTCGGCAAGAGCCCGCGTGAGTTTTTGAGACAGCGTTGGGCCAAGCCGTGCAATGCGGTACAGGTGAAGTTGGCTGACCGGTGTTTCAAGGCTGATGGGGGCCGGCATTTGCGAGGGATCATAACATAGCCCGCCGCTGGAACTTGAAAGCACAAAGCTTGAAATTGCAGTAGCGATCAAATCATTTTGCATTTACCATTTGACATCAGCCATTTGACATTCGCAGTGCTGACTAGCAGAAATAATGATATGAATCGACGTGAAGAAAGCCTAGGGAGGTAGCAATGGTTTTCGAAGATGCAGTCAGCCCGAAGACTTTAGAACAACTCTCGAATGTGCGCCATTCCTTATTACGCCTTCATAAAACACTCTTGGAATATCAACGTCGGGGCTATGAGAGAGCCGGGGGCGAGATCGCCAACAGTTACCAACTTCTCAAACTGGTGTTGCATGATCAATTGTTTGCCTGGCTCCACCATCTGTCAGAGCTTGTCGTGCAGATTGATGAACTACTTGACAGCGACGAACAGCCCAAAGAAGTTGAGGCCCTGAGCTTACTCGATCAGGCAAGGTTCTTGATTACACCTTCTGAGGCCGGTGATGAGTTTCAAAGGAGGTACTTTGAGTCGCTGCAACAGTCTCACGACGTGGTGCTCGCTCATTCTGAGGTAGTGAAGTTGCTGGGCAAGAGGAGCTCACAAATCCATTAGTCGTGCTGCTTTAGGAAGTGGGCGTGCAGTGCTGGTCGAAAGCACGGATCAGCTCAGCGGCAACCTCGGCACTGTCCTTACCTTCGATCTGGTGGCGTTCCATCATGAAGACCAGCTGACCCTGCTTCAATAGGCCAATTGATGGCGAAGAAGGCGGGAAATCCTTGAAGTAAGCGCGTGCTCTTGCTGTTGCTTCGATGTCGGCGCCGGCGAAAACGGTGCCGAGCCGCTCTGGTCGCGGTTGGTGCTGAAGCGCGAGGGCTACTCCCGGACGCGCCTTACCGGCCGCGCACCCGCATACAGAATTCACCACGAGTAAAAGCGTGCCGTCGGTATCTCGCACAGTGGCGTCAACCTGCTCGGTGGTTTTCAGTTCTGCAAATCCCAAACGCGTCAAGTCTTCCCTCATTGGTCGAATAAGGATTTCAGAATAAGGCATTCTATTTACCTCCACTACTTTCTAATTCCTGGATAGAACTGCTCAACTCCTTGGAGTGCGGGTGACTTGTCACCGCTTTTGAATAGATGGTGTCTGACAATGGAAAGCGGTGACAAGTCACCCGCACTCCAAGGAGTTGAGCTCTTACGTTAACCTGAAAAGATAGTAATCCGGCGTGGGTCATCACCAGCGCCTGAAATATTTACCTTCCAAACATTTGCCGGCAGGGGATAATTACCGAGCCGCTCGGCCCACTCAATTACCACCACCGCATTTTCATCCATCAACAACTCATCCAGATCAACGGCGTGCGCCGCCGCTGGACCATCATCCAGACGGTACAGATCCACATGGTAGAGTAATAACCTGCCATCGTACGGGTTTACAAGAGTAAACGAGGGGCTGGTAACTTGTTCAGAATCGATATTCAAGCCGGCTGCAATCCCTTTAGCAAAAATGGTTTTACCCGCGCCGAGTGGACCACTTAAGAGCAGAATCTCACCGCCCATAAGCTGCTCTCCAGCGCGCCTGCCCAACCGAAATGTCTCATCTGGAGCATAGGAGATCCAGTCACCGGCCGGAAATTTATGAGCAGTTGGATAATTCACGCGCAATCTGACCAAGACGCTCGCTACGGCATCTCGCCGCGAGGATCCAGGGATCGTACGGCTGCGCTGAGGTGATCCCGAACATCTGAAGCGACCATGGTACGCATGCCAATCTCACGCGCAGCAATGTCTCCGGCCAGCCCGGCGACGTAGAGAGCTGCAATCGTAGTTGTGAGGGGATCTGCCTGCTGTTTTAAGGTAGCGTAGGACTGTGCCAGAAAACCAGTGATGACGCCAGTCAATGTGTCTCCGGCACCGGCAGTTCCGAGGCCCGCATTTCCCGTCGGATTTACGAAGACCCGACCGTCAGGTGCCGCGATCAGTGATCTTGATCCCTTCAAAACTACGATCAATCCGTTCGCCTTCGCAAAATTACGAACAGCGCCAGCGCGATCCGAGAGTGCCGACTTTTCAGTTGCCCCCATGAGCCGCAGCATCTCTCCGGGATGGGGTGTGAGAATCAGCGGCGCCTCTTTAGTCCCGCGCAATGCAGGTGGCCAGGGAGCAAGAGAGTTCAAACCATCGGCGTCAATCACGACCGGTGTAGTCCGTCGCTCGACTATTGAATAAACAAACCGGCGGGTTCGTTCATCTGCGGCCGAAAGACCGGGACCTAAAGCAAGGACAGTGAAGCTTTTTTGTAGTTGCAGCAAGTGTTCCACCGCCTCATCGCTGACAGCGCCACGATCAGTCTCAGCTAGTGCCGTGGTGATGATTTCCGGCATCGATCTGGAAACGACGGCAGATTGTGCTGAGGAGGGTGTCGCAATGGTAACCAAACCGGCGCCCGACTTTATTGCAGCATTGCCGCAGAGGGCTGCCGCCCCCGCATAGTCGCGTGATCCCGCGACGATCAGAGCATGACCATGAGTGTTCTTAAACGACTCTGGACTGTAACGTGTTTCCACGAGCCACTCGCGCGCATCACTCTCGTCGGTCAGAAACAACTCTGTTCCGGCCGCGTGCACCAGTGCCGCAGGCGAGCCGATGTTGGCCACCACCAGTTCACCACAACGATGCGAGGCCGGTGGAAGAACATTCGCGGTCTTGGGAGCGGTGAACGTGACGGTAAGGTCTGCCTCTACTGCTTCACCTATTAGCTCAGCAGAGTCAGCATCCAGGCCGGATGGAATATCGAGAGAAACAATCAGAGGTTGGGAGGCACCGGTGCGGTCCCGGGCTTTTCTAATTAGCGCCAAATGCTCAATGACCTGCAAGTAGATTCCTGCGAGTGGGCGCGTAAGTCCGGTGCCAAAGAGAGCATCAACGATTAGGTCATAACTCCCACGTGGTCGCGCAATCTCTTCCCAGGAATGGATGGATTCGCATTCCACGAAACTCAAAGGTGAGGGTACGGCGCTGGAGCCTGCCTGAAAGCTGGCCAGATTCCGTACCAAAGTGAAGTTAGTGTTGGCATCTCCTTTGGTCTCTTCTACCCTTCCAAAGAGTATGACGTCGGTCTGAACGCTCAGGCGGGAGAGGGCTCGCGCCAGTGCGGCCCCATCACCTCCATTATTTCCAGGTCCGCATAGTACTCGCGCCCTTTTCCCAACCAGACAGCCGTCCAGGCGGCGCGCGATAGCCTGCAGAGCGGCGTCGGCAGCGGCTTCCATCAGCAATAGCGAGGGGGTTTGGTACTTCTCGACTGTCAGCCGGTCGAGTTGACGCATCTGCGCCGCTGAAATAACTGGTTGCACGCCGAAGATAATAAGAAGAGGGAAGTTCCCGGGTCAATTGAGAAGAGGTCGAAGGAGCAAGTGCAAAGGCTGCAAAAACGCGCGAAAGGCCACCCGCGGCCTCCCCGCCTTGCCGCTGCCGCTGCGCCTTACCATCCGTTTTCCAGGATATTCTAGTTAAATAACCAATCAGCCCCAGATTTCAGAAATTAAGAGAAAAAAAAGGCGGGACCATGAAATTGGCCCCGCCTTCTGTAATTTCTATTGAAAATGCTTAGGAATCCTCGGATCCACGCTTCGGAGCATTTCTTCGCCGGCGAATCGCTCCGGCTACTCCGGCCAAACCCGTTCCAAGCAATACCATCGTGGTCGGCTCCGGAACCGGGGAATTGGGGTTTTCGCAGCCCGTGCAGAAGAAGAGGCTCTCATGGCCACCCTGAGCATCAGAAATGCTCGTCATAAGGCCGAGGCGAAGATTCGGGTTGGCAGCGATGGCGGCCGTAAGGGCTCTGGCTGCCTCGTCGTTGAGCCCGAAGGTGAAATCCGATTTGCCAGTGCCGTTCCCGTTTTCAGTCGCTTCCCTGAGCGTTACTGCGTCAGCGAGGTGTGCGGAAAAGACCGCCGCGCCATTCTCGTCGTAGGCAGTCAAAACAAGCGAATTCATGACGATTGGTCCAAGCGGACCGCTGTTGCCGCCCCCCGTATTCGGATCATTTATATTGAGTTTGATGCACAGGTCCCCACCGGAGGTCAGGGAAAGTTCGCCGACAGAGTAAGTCCGATTATTCGACCCACCAACGATCTGGCTTCCGCTGAGTACGTCGCCGCGCCGGTTTGCATTCGGATCGTTGGGATCGTAAGCGACGCCGGCCACCCCGGTCGTTGAGGAGCCGTGCGACTGGACAACCAAAACCGTGTTAACCGTGCCCAGCCCAGCCGGCTGAACGATTTGCGGGCTAATGGGAACAATTAGGAGGTTGTCTGCTCGGGCATCACCTCCGGCGAGGGACAGAATTACCAACGCCGCAAATCCCAAGGTCACTTTTGTGAGTAAATTGTTCATAAACGTTTCTTTTTCCTTCGTGTTCTTGTAATCCGTTCCTCCAGAGGCGTTTCACAACGAAAACGTCTCAGACTCATGGTGAGACCGGTTGCATTCCCTCTTATTGGAAAAAGAGACAATAGCCGCCGGCTTCCAGTCGCCTGGTAGCTATTCTTGCGAAAGGATTTAACGTCGGAGCAAGCCGGGAAGGCGGCTCACTCTGTTGATCAGCGTCCGTGCTTCCGCAATACCTAAAGCAGAGGTGACTGCGAAATAGACGATTCCGTAAGTCCCCAGGACGAGCGCCGCCTGAGGTATCGGATGAATGGGTCCTAGCAGAGTCTTAAGCCCCCAGCCAAGCGCGGCGCCAACCAAAGCACCAAGCCACAGCTTGATCACGAAGGGAAACGGTAACGAAGTCCGCCCGATCCGCCGATTCAGACTTCTTCGCAGCAGTGCAAATTCGACCCAACCAGCTATACCCGCAGACGCAGTAAGTCCCGCAACTCCCCACTTCGGATCGAGGCCCAAAAATGGTGGCAAAGGAATCGCGAAGAGATACCCTAACACCGAGGTAAGAGCGACACGCACAGTGGCATAGCGAAGAGGGGTGCGCGTGTCGTGAAGAGCGTAATAGGTTGAAGAGTATAAGCGGCCCAGCGTCGAAGCAAGCAGACCCACCGTGGAACCTGCCAGGATTCCCCAAACGTAGACCGCGGCCTCATGTTTGAACTGTCCCGTTTGATAAAGCACGGCGGCAATGACATCTCCCAATGCCAGAAAGGCCATCGAAGACGGAACGATAAAGAATGCAATTCGGCGCAACCCTGCTTCGAGCCTGTGTCGCAGCACTTCGGCAACCTGGTCTTCGCTTCCCAATGCTCGGGCCATAGCCGGAAGTTCCGCCGCCGAAACAGACATACCAAAGAGACTTACTGGCAGGGTATAAAGGCTTTGCGCATAAGTTAAGGCTACTACTGCTCCTTCAGGCAGAAAGCTGGCAAGAATCGCATCAACAAAGGCGCTGATCTGGACCACGCCGCGACTCATGAAGACAGGAAAAAAATTGGCAACAACAATCCTGACATAAGCACTGGTGATATCCAGGGCCGGTCGCAAGCGATGAATGAGTTTGAAGACGGTAGGGAGTTGGACGCCAAACTGTAAGGCACTGCCAATGACGGAGCCCCAGGCGGTTGCTTCAGCTAAAGGAAACTGGCCGACACGGCCGCCAAAGATAAGAAGCGAGCCTATGATGGCAATGTTCCAGGCAACGGGTGCGGTGTAGGACGTGAAAAAACGATGATGACTATTGAGAACGCCTAAACACCAGGCCGAAAGTACAAGGAGGCCCGCGCCTGGAAACAGAATCTTCACCAGCCTAATCGTGAGTTCGCGCGTGTCTCCTTTAAATCCGGGGGCTATGGCGTCAATCAGGTAGGGGGTTGTGAGTACTCCCACGAGAACAATGAGTGAGGTGACGAGTGCCAGCAAGCCCAATATCGCCCCAGCGACATGTGTTGCTTCCTCTTCATCCTCTTGCGCCAGTAACTTCGCATACACCGGAATGAATGACGCGGAGAGCGCACCTTCGCCAAAGATATTTTGCAGGAAATTAGGAATACGAAAGGCTGCACTAAAGGCGTCTCCAGCGGCAGAGGTGCCGAAATAGTGAGCAAAGACCCTCTGCCGGATCAGGCCCACAATGCGGCTAATCAAAATTCCGGCACCGACAAAGAAAGCGGATCGCCCGGAGGTTTCGGTTACTGTAGTGCTCGCCGGGAACTCGCCGGTGCTGGACCCTACCTGGTCCAGCATTTCGCCGGCAATTGTCCCGGCCTCTGTCTGATGGAGTGGGTCGTCCTGGGAAAGACGGTCCAAGCTTTGGGGTTCGCTGGGAAAGTTATCATCTGGTCCGACACGGGTAAGATCGGAGTTGGAAGGCTCGCTCATCTGTATCAGAGATCGTATTCCCGTATTTTGGTGAGGAGGGTTTTATAGCTCACGCCCAGATCTTCCGCCGCCCTGCTCTTGTTGCCTTCAGTCGCTTTCAGTGCTTCACGGATCTTACTGCGTTCAACACACTGCAGCGCGCGTTGCGCAGCCTCTGAGAGTGTCCCGGAAAGATCCAGGTTTTCAAGTCCTTCAGCCTCTTTGGAGTTTGTTGTTGTCAAGGCTAAGTCTTTGGGCTCGAGCACCATTGTGTCAGAAAGAATGCAGGCTCTTTCGATCGCATTTTCGAGTTCGCGGACATTCCCTGGCCAGCGATGCTCCGATAGGGCCTTAATGGCGTTGGGGCTCAATTCCGCCGCGCGGCCTCGCAGCTCCACGCCAAGCTGCGCAGCGAACTGCTTCGCTAAAAGGCTGACGTCGTCGCCTCTTTTCCTGAGTGGCGGGATCTCGATCGGAAAAACATTGAGCCGAAAAAATAGATCTCCGCGAAACTCACCTTTCTCCACCGCTTGTTGAAGATCCTTGTTGGTCGCGGAGATGAGCCGGACGTCAACTGGCACCGGAGCTCTTCCGCCGATGCGGTCCACGACTTTCTCTTCAATAACTCGCAGCAGCTTGCCCTGGGCCGCGAGTGGAAGCTCTCCTACCTCATCCAGGAACACCGTGCCACCTGAAGCTAACTCAAACTTGCCCTGACGCCGTTCGCCCGCCCCCGTAAAGGCGCCTCGCTCATGTCCAAACAATTCGTTTTCGATCAAGCTTTCGGGAATGGCGGCGCAGTTAAGAGCCACAAATGGCTGGTCACGCCGGCTCGAAAGATGATGCACTGCACGAGCGAACAACTCCTTACCCGTTCCCGATTCGCCAAGCAGCAAAACAGTGGCTTCTGTCTGGGCCACGCGTTGCGTTTCACCAACAGCGCGCCGGATGGCCTCCGACTCCCCAAGGATACGGGGGAAACCGTAGCGCTTTGACCACTCTTCACGCAACAGAACGTTTTCCGTCCGCAGCCGCGCCTGTTCCAGCGCGCGTTCCACCAGTAGCAATAGATGATTTGAGTCTACGGGTTTTTGCAGGAAATCGTGGGCCCCGTCCTTCATCGCCTGGACGGCTTCGTCGATCGACCCAAAAGCAGTCATAACAATTACGGGAACATCTCCGTCGGCCGCGCGCGCAGCGCGTAACACGTCGAGACCGGAACCCTTGGGCATGCGGAGATCCGTTAAGACCAGGCGGTGCGGTTCCTGTTGGATGGTGTTGATGGCAATGCGCGCATCAGCCGCTTCGGCGACGGTATAGCCGGCGTTTTCCAGTGTCAGGCGCAAAACCTGGCGCAAGCTGTCTTTGTCTTCGACGAGTAGGATGTCAGGCATGCGGCAGGAAATTCTCGAGGTCAGGAGTCCGCGGGGTTTGAGCCGCTGAAGGAAATTGGTCTTCCCCGATCACTATTGCATCATTCATCCTTGCCGCGGTCCATGTCAAGTAAGGATTCTTTTCGCAACGAGGAAAGGGCGCCGGCCCTTTATGACCTGCGCCCTCCTTCCTCCTTACTTCGGTGCGTAGCTATTTTTCAATCATGCCAAGAACCTTCGGTCCAGCCAGTACGACCGAATTCCGTATCGTTACGGAATCAAACTGGAGATTAGAAGTACCAACTCCGGCACTGTAATCAAAGATTGGTTCAAGGAAATCGCCGGTCGCGCCGAAGCGGGCCACTGTCATCGAGCCATAGAGGTTTCGATTTCCCCCACCCTGCTTGACTACTCTACCTGCCCCAAGGACAAGAATAGTACCATTAAAGTTTGGGCCGGCCCCGTCGAAATAGATCGAACCCCTAACGATTAGCAACCCCGCGCCACTGTCCAGATGGCAATCACCATTTACATAGGTGAACTGCGGCGCGCTAGGACTGCCCGCACTACCATTGAGAGAGGAGAGAATGACGCCATACTTTGCCGCCAGCATTTGTGCTTGGGCCACAAAAGAGCGCGCATCATTTGCTGTTTTGAGAAACCATGGCACCGGAACACCAAGTCCGGGCGGAGCAGGTTCGTTGGGAAGATCAAGAACTTTGTATTTCGGATTAGATACGCTGCCGGGTTTGAACGAGTAGGCTGCCTCAATTGTGGATGCATCATGGGCACTAATGGCAAAAGCGGGCTTTGTGGGTTGAGTCCCAGAATTGTCAACCCCGGAATAGGTCTTTGCCGCGCTGCTTCCCAGATCTACAAAAAGGTTCGTTAGGTGATCATCGTGACCACGCAAAACCAATGTAGCTGGTGTCTCAATTTCTAATCGATTTCCATACACCATCATCGAAAGCGTTTTACGAGCGCCTCGGGGGCCATAACCCGTGGAGTCAACAATAAGTCGCAATGGTTGAGCTGGCGCAGCCGTATTGTCTGGATCCGTTATCGCAAGACTAAAAGCCGTACCATTGAATGGAGTGTAGCTCTGGCTCATGGTCAGGCGGTCCGCGTAGGTGCTGCCAGTCGGGGTGTAATTGTAAGTAAGCCAGCGCGAAAGACGCTTTGGGAATCCACCAGTTGTAGGGTCTGATGCCAAATTTGAGGTCGAGTAAGTTATTGCCTTTCTAAAGTCAATCTTGTTCCCGGGCGCAATAGTGCCCGGCGGATTGGTGACGAACAGAGGATTGGGCATCACATTGCCGCGCAAGACATTCAGGCTCGCCTGTATACCCGCTTCAGCCGCGTAATATGCCTGCTGCTCAGCGACTGAATCGAAGGTGTTGGTTCCGGTCATCGAAGTCGTCAGAATCAACATCCCGCCCGCCGTTAACAATAGCGTCGATATGAGCAGGACACTCACGAGCGCCGCCCCACGCTCTTCCTTAGAATTGATAGCTGATGGTTCTTTTTTCATCGAAGAAATACCTAAAATTGCTGCAGGGTATTGGGCGCATTGCGCAGCGCTACGTCCGATTGCAATCTTACAACTGAAGCAGGTTGTTCGGGCCCGGCGGGCAGGTCGACTCTGACGTCAATAGTCACTCTCTCCGCAGAATTGTAGTTTGCGGGATTGCCAATCTGTGCCCCTGCCGAATCCCAATAAGTCAATGTAAGACTATCGATATTGTTGGCAAGGACCACCGTGTCACCCGTAGGACTTGGAAAACTGTCAAAACGGACGATCGCGCGATTGGCCGCCTGGTATATGAAGCGAACATCCTCGTTCGCATCAGCAAGCGTATTATCGTTGTCCAGATTGGCGCGCACTCTTATTGAACTCGCAGCCGAGTCGGCAATCACAATCCCATTATCGGTAAGGCCATAACCACCATTGCCAATCTCACGCGACATAATATTCACGGCGCGCTGAGCGGAAGCGAGCGCATCGGACCTGGTGTTCTCCCGCGCGCGAGTGCGTAGGGATGTTGCCAACAGTGTGCTTGCTGCAGTCATTAAGGCCACGCAGATGGTCATGGCAATGATTAGCTCCAGCAGAGAGAAACCTGCTTCGCTTGTTAAGGTTTGAGGGTGACGTGTGGGCATTGTCTTAAGTCTCCGCGATCATTGATCCGTCATCGACCGCCGGGTTATGAGCGTGACAGTTCCTCCCGCGCCTGCGGCCCAACCGGCGCCAGTGCTTTGGGGGGTTACGGTTATGGTGATGCCTTTCAGCGTGCTAGTGGGGATCACATCGATTGCGGAAGTCGCCGGATCGTCGTCTACGACTCTGGTAAGATTAAAGGTCCTTCCGTCCCGAATTATTCCGTTCTGAACAACAGTCCCGGCGGCCAGGGTCGCATCAGTTATAGAAGTACTGAAGCGCGCGCCACGAAGTGCCTCAAGGGCTTGTTGCGCGATAGCCAACGATGCGGCCCGGTCGCTCCCACCGGTATTGTTGTAGACTGAAAAAGAGAAGAGACTTGCCGATCCCAACGCCACTATCATCATCAGCACCAGTGCTATTGTTGTTTCCAGCAAAGTGAATCCGCGTTCACCCGCGTCACCAACCGCCTCTGGCGATCGTTTAGTTTCAAGATCTGCAGCGTAAGCTACGAATTTGTTTGTTCGAAGAAAGCTCATGGCACTTGGGTCTGGGTTCTAAAATTTGGCGCCGGCGCAGCGGAGTTAGTTACCGGGCTGGTCGTGATAGGGTCATCAAGAGCTGATTGGCCGGCGTTGGTCACGTTGATTGCGGTTGAGCCGTAGCTATTGCTGATGGTAATTGGCGCCGGCGGTACGATGCTATTCGCTGAATCAACGGTGCGTCCGCGCCAGTTGAAATAGATTGTACGAGGAAAAGAGTCGTTAAATACCAGATTCGATCCGGCGGGCAGACTTATCACTTTTGGCGCATCAAGTGTGCCATCACCGTCTGAATCAAGAGTGACGCTGTAAAAGCTGGCATTGATGATCGAGACTTGCGCCATCTGAGCTGTGGCTAAGGGATGGCGGCGCACAGAATCGAGCCGAGCCTTTTCCAGGTAGGCGCCAAACTCGCGCGCTGAATTAGAACGCGTCAAATTTTGACGCGCCGTGGCGATTTGGATGAGAGCAAAGCCGGTGAGCGTTGAGAGCATCGTCACGACAATAAGCAACTCAAAAACTGTAAAGCCACGAACAGCCCGGCTTGAGTCATGAGTGGGAAGGGCATGCATTGCGTATAGTCCTGAATTTCCTTAGGAGTTTGTTGAAGTTTGAGAGTTTAAGGCTAATACTCGCGAATGTCTCTGACCATGGTCCCGAGAACATCTTTCGCTTTTTGTATCCAGGATGAGTCGTAGAGCATATCGCCATTGCCGCCACCATTGGTGTCGAAGTACGTGGCCAGGAAGGGATGGGGTTGGCCGTTCTCGCTGCTTGGCCAGGACCGGGCGAATTTGGCTATATAGATTGAACCCAGAATATCCCCGTTACCCGAACCGTCGCGTGTGACGGATCCCTCTCCCAATACCAGAATCACTCCCTTGAAATTATCGTTGCCGTTCATTGTCAAGCTTCCTGTCACGATCAGTAGCCCGGCCCCGCCGTCAAGGGTGCAGTTGCCATCGACGAACGTAAACTCTGGTGAGCTAGTACTGCCAGCCACGCCGCTGTAGGTAGAGTAATAACGATCCATCGTCTGTGCGACCGTTTTCATGTAGGTCAAAAATTCCCTCGCTTTGTCTGCCGATTCTAACCAGGAAGGCATCGAACTGACTGCCACTTGAGTGGTTCTTTCAGGGTCAACAGTCTCCGGCTTCGTGATGGCAGCATTTAACGCCACCAGATCGTTGGCGGAACTTACTCCGAAAGTGGGAAGATTTGCTTCCTCTCCCGCATTATCGTGACCGGTATAGAATTTGGCGCTGCTGCTGCCAACGCCCCACGTGCCTGGACTTCCATCGTCAGCGCTTCTTCCGCAAACCGTGCAATTAGGATTGAAGTCGAATTGGGTCTTCTCGACCACGGCTTCGATGCGCTTGATTGACCCTCTAGGACCGTACCCGGTTGATTGCACTACTAGCCGGTTGGGTTGGTAGTTAGCGTCCGCATTGCGTGTCGCGCCCGTTAGGTCGTCAGGGTCAAAGAGAACCAGGCTATAGGAAAAATTTGTGCCTGAGGGCGTTACACGGCCGTTGCCCCCGTAGTTCAGCCAACCAGAGAGATGCGCCTCGGTCGAGCTGTCGCTAGGCTTGTTTGAGATCGCAACGTCGACGGCATTACGATAACTAATCTTGCTGTTGCCGGGCATCCCTGGCCCTGGCGCCACGTTGCCACGAAGAACGTCCAGCGTGGCCTCAATTCCGCTTTCTGCGCCATAAAACGCTTGAAGTTCGGCTGTCGAATCAATGGCTGTAGTCGCTGACATGCCGCTGGTCAGAATCACAGTGCCGGCTACCGTTAAGAGCAACATCGAGATCATAATGCTGGTAATTAGTGCTGCTCCTCGTTCTCCTTTGCGAGCATCGAATAACGGTTGTTTCGTACGCATGGTTTTTCTCACTTTTGAATTCCTCTGCATGTCCTAGTAAGTAATTTGGCTGACGTTACGAAGGACGACATCCGATACAAGCTGAACAGTAGATGGCGGTTGATAACCGGGCGAATTGGGCGCGCCTTCTGCAGGCAGGTTGACACCCACTGTGATTCTTATTTTCCAGGCGTTGGTCACAGATGAAGGGGTGGTTACCACGTTCAGTTCTGAGCCATTCACGTCGAAATATTGCAACTGAAATGAGTCAATTCGGTTTGCCAGCACAGTGGTTCCCAGACGCGGATCCGGCGCTCCCAGGACGACATCGTAACGCACGAGATAATGCCGGTTTGCCGCCACATCGTCATACATCGAGTAGCGGACGTCTTCATCTGCCTCAGACACCGTGCTGCTGCCGCTCACGGGATTTCCGGTTCCAGGATCAATGGTGTAAGCATTGAGGTTCGCCCGGCACCTGATCGAACTAGTGTTAGTGTCAGAGGGCACAATGCCGTTATCTACCAGGCCAAACCCGGAGTTGGCAATCTCTCGAGAGACTATATTGAGCGCCCGCTGAGCGTCAGCAATGGCATCGGAACGCGTGTCCTCGCGAGCCCGAAGATGAAATGACTGACCCACGAGGGAACTCGCGATGCCGGCGATCACAAGGGTAACGGTCATAGCGATCAAAAGCTCTATTAGTGAGAATCCCGCTTCGTTTCGAGGCTGCATAAGTTGTGGCATATTTGTCAGTCTCACAGGTTCAGGAACCGAGGTATGGTCCAAGGGTGAACGCAGCGCGCTGAGCATTTACGGTAACACTGGTGAGTGCCCAGGGGTTGCTGCTGTTTTGCGGTGTCACGGTTATCTGAATCGTTTTTACGCTCGAGGTAGTGTCGGTAATTCTCGTGCTAACGCTGTATGAGCGTCCGGCGCTTTGAACAGTCCTGGGCACTACGGTGCCGGTGGCCGTCAGTGCCGAGTCGTTGAAAGCGAGATTGCGGAAACGTTCGACCTCCTGTTGGGCTACAGCAATAGCCGCCGCCCGATCCCGCGCCCCGGTGTTGTTCCTGATCGCATAAGTAAACACAGCCGCGATTCCCAGGCCGCCAATCATCATTACAACCAGGGCTACAGCCGTTTCGAGGAGAGTAAACCCCTGCTCGTTTTTGGCAGCGTGTTTGTTAGCTAAGGGCCGCATCGTTTATTACTCCCGTCCGATATGCATCTCAGTTTGTGACGGTGACTACCACGTTCGTCGAACCGCACGGCGTGGCAAAGACTAGGGTAAAGTCGCCGCGTGAATTGTTTAGCGAGGTTACGGTGAAATAGTTTCCAGAGATGTTGGTGACCTGAAGATTACTTGGACCACTACTGAAAGTAACCGAGCCAGTTCCGCCGCTAACCGTGAAACCGACCGACCCAGAACCGCCGTTCTTGCTGATGGACAGCGAACTCGGTGTAGCGGCAGCCGAACACGGAGTTGCTGTGGGGGAAGGTGTCGGCGTTGGAGTCGGAGTTGCCGTGGGCACCGGGGTGGGCGTCGGCGTCGGAGTCGCTGTTGCTGTTGGCGTCGGCGTTGGCGTGGCCGTTGGCGTGGCTGATGGTGTCGGGGTGGGCGTCGGCGTGGCCGAGGGTGTCGGGGTCGGCGTCGGGTCCGGAGTAGCATCAGGAACAGGCGTAGGAGTAGGAGTTGAAGCGCTATTAGAGTTAATTGTCGAGCCGGAATCTATGCCGGAGTTGGCATTCAGACTCCCTGCGTTCACGTTCGGGACGTCATCGAGGTAAACATCGCTGTCGACCGTCACATCGCCTGAACGTGTTACGTCAACTCTTCTTTGGTCATTCGCGTCAGTGCCATACTGCAAAGTGAGACTTACTTTTATTGTGGTGCTGGGAAGGTCAACGAGGCGGCCACGCCAGTCAAAGGCAATCGAGAGCGGGTCGTTCGCAAACACAACTCCAGTTTCCAATGTCACGTCCCGAGTCTGAACGATGCCCGAACCGCCAAAGTCCATTCTGACGCGGTACGAATTGTTACTGAGCACCGTGATGCCGGCCATTGTGCCGGCTGTGGTGGCATGGCGGCGTATCGAATCGACCCGAGCTTTTTCAATATAACTGGCCAAAAGTCGGGTTGAATTGGTTAACCTAATCCGTTGTCTCGCGGAGGCTATTCCGTAAAGGGCCATCGTCGATACGACTGCAACTACGGCAACTGTAATGAGTGTCTGGAGGAGGCTAAATCCTTCCTGGTTTCCTCTCGCCTCGATGCTTAAATGTTTCCGGTCGATGGGCATTGCTCCTCCACTCACTGCGGAATAGGTCGGGTCGTGGAAGCGACCACGGCAAAGGGATGTGGGCAACGCCTATGCCAGTGGTGCTGTCATTGAAATTGGGCCGGTTTTTTGAGATGTCGATGAAATCTTGTAGCTCGGGTTGCCAGGAATCGTTACCTCAGGTAACAGTAGTGGAAGCTAGCTCCACAAGTCGGTAGGTGAGAGAAAGATAAAATCTTTTCTCCAACAAGTTAGGAATCTTCGGAAATTCTCCCTTCTTAGACCTTTACACCAGTTAAGACTCCTTTGCCTGTTGGCGAGACCTCCTTTCGCTATCAAGGGATCGTCCGCTCGCGCGTGGTGCCGCACGCCGCGCGTGCAGTCAGGACGGTAAAGCGCCCCCCAGCCTCCGGGTTGGTGGGGCGCATTTCTGTTGAGCCATTCGGTTCTTCCAAACTGTGAGGGGGCAGTTTCTTACTGGGTTTAGGGAGAGCTACCGCCAATTTTTGAGGCTGGTTCATATTCCTCGGCCTCAGGTGCGAGTGTGTTGGAGGTATCTGAAAGCTTCATAGCCAGTATCAGTGGTTTGTAGTCGAAAGGCTTCGGCCCGCCGCGTGAGTTCTGTACTTGGATCACAAGATTATCCTGGTTCTCTCGAAATCGCTGGATATTACCGTCCTGGTTCATAATCACAAACAGAAGGATCTCATTGTTGGCCGTTTTCATTTGCCCCACCAGAGAGCTGGCGCCACCGTCAGTTCTCGTCAGAGTGCCTGTTTTGGCAATCACACTTCCTCGTAAGGACGGCTCTGTAAAGCGATCTTGGAGGGTCCCAGGGTCGATCCCCGCGACGGGCATAATATCAGTGGTGGAGAGTTTGTACTTGCGCAGTTCCTCACGAAGCGCACGAAAGATCTTCATCATCGCCCGGGTTGTAACCCGGTTCTCACCCAGGCCGCTGAGAGAATCGAGCCTAATCTCACTCGGCGACAAGTGCAGAGTATCGATTAGCTGGCGCTCGACAGAATCTTTGCCGCCGCAGCTCTCGCCAATACGCTCGGCCATGAAATTATTGGAATAGCAGAGCAGCACTTTGAGAATGTCTACCAGTTTGCTTGATTTGTGAGTCAGCAACAACCTGGCTGCTGGTGGCACCGAGTTTACGTAGACATCTCCCATGACCGCGACGCTGGGGTTTGTTTTCAGGCTGGCCTGATCACCGAGAGCAGTGCGTTCATAGGTCCAGGACCTCGTAGCCTCAGCGCTCCTTAATGAGGCATCCAATGTGTCGTACAAGCGTTCTCCCGAGCGTCGAGCTGACCAATTGAAATTCATCGTAAATCCAGGCGCTACTATTAGATCTCCGGTGATCGTTCGGATCCCGAGATCATTCAGCAGACGGGCAATCATTATTGCGTGCTCGGAGTGGAAAGACGGGTCGCGGCCGGAAATGTATATATTTCCCGCAACCGTGCCAGTTGATTTCTCGAGTTTGCCATCGATCCAGACTCCGGTGGCAAACCGATGGTTGGGCCCAAAGGTGCGCAGGGCAATCAGCGCCGTGGCGAGCTTGACCGCTGAGGCTGGATTGAAGGCCGCTTCTTCCGACTGGGAAGCCACTGTGACCCCGTCAAGTGTCTCTATTAGCACGCTTTGATAACCGTAAAGGGGTGGCGCCGCCGTAGCATCGCTGCCGATGCGTCCCGCACTCGAAGGTGTTATTGTCAGCGAAGCTTGAGAGGAACGGGAAGGAAGGGCAACATTCTTTGGGGGCGTCTGCGTGAAAGCTATGGAGGCGCTATGCAAACACAACAGGGCCGTTCCGCCAATAAAAAAGAGAGTGGATGTTATTCTGGTCCGCATTCCTGGTCGCGCTCTCGTGAGAGGGCGAATTTCCCATAATACCACGCCACCGGGGAGATAGTGCTCAGAGAGAGGCTTCGGGCAAGCGCAAACCTAATTTGTTCGCGGTCGGAGGTTAAAGAGCTCTAGTTGCTGATCCGGTCATGTGCCGGTCTAAAGTCGACTTGGATGCTCGACTTGAACGAGACGCTGCATGGGATGGTTGTAGTGGTTTACTTGTCTCCGCTGATCTAATTTCGTTGACAACTTTGGAAGCCCGCTCCTAGAATCTGACCATTGACAAATCACAGTGCACCCCAACTACCAGCCCGTTACTGTTGAAAGCATCCGTGCCGCACACAAGGCACGAAAAAGTGAGATCCGAAGAAGGCTTGCAGAGTTTCGAGCAGTTTGGTTGGCGGGATCGAATGCGCGGCTTTGGGAAGAGCTGGTGTTCTGCATCTTCACTGCGGGTGCTTCAGCTCGTATGGGCCTAAAAGCTGTCGAGGCAGTTCGGCCTCTTCTGCTTAAAGGGAAGCGTGAGGAGATGACCCGAGCCCTGCGGCTGGCTGGTGCTCATCGCTTTCCAGTAGAGCGGCCTTGTTATATTGTGATTACTCGTGACTTCCTCCGCGACCATTGCGGCATGAAGTTGCGGCAGGCCCTACGCGCTTTCTCCGATCCACTTGAGAGGCGTGATTGGTTGGCACAGGAGTCGCGCATAAAGGGCCTGGGTTATAAGGAGGCCAGCCACTTCTTGCGGAATATTGGATTCATGGGTCACGCCATCCTTGACAAACACGTGCTACGCTGTCTGACAGATTTGGGTTTGGTAGAGAGTGCCAAGCCGCCAACGAGTAGAACGAATTATTTGAAGTTGGAAGCGATGCTCGCAGTTTTTGCACGCAATGTGGGCATCGATTTTGACGAACTCGACCTGGTCCTTTGGTCAATGAAGACAGGAGAGGTATTGAAATAACGTAGCCACCGGCCGAATGACGAGCACGTCATTCCGCAGTAATTCATATGGGGTGTTTGATCTATAAGCATTTGGTAAGACGGTTGGCGGTCGGCATTTTGGCCGCCATTGCCATTTGTCTAATCATCGAAAGCCCGGTTCAGTCTGCCGCGATCAAAGACGATAAGTCCCAAAATCGTGCCGATAAGGCTCTCCGGGACGGTGATTTTGAAGCCGCAGAGAAGATTTACCGCGACTTGCTTACCAAAGATCCACACGACAATCGTGCTCGGCTCGGCTTGAGCTTGGCGCTGCTGAAGCAAAGACAACTTCAGGGCGCCTATGATCATGCAGCAAGGGTAATCCTGGTGGAACCGCTCTCCGCGCGAGCGCACGCTCTTTTAGGTTCAGCAATTCTAGCCTCAGGAGATTTTCGCAACTCCGTCGAGGAGTTTCGCACGGCGATAAGTATTCAGGAGAATGAATCAGTAGCAGTTGCCGGGTTGGCGATGGTGGATTTCTACGAGAACCGTCTGGACTCAGCAATTCGGGGTCTGCGGCGTGCGGTGAGCATTGCGCCAAATGAGCCGGATTACATTTTTAATCTCGGCCAGGCCGCGGCCCGCGGCGAGCGATATCGAGAGGCCGCTGACGCTTACGAACGGTTTCTGATTGTCGCCCCAAAAACTGATGCTGATCGCCGGGCGCGGATCCGGGGCCTGATCGATTTTCTGCGTTACCTCGGGAGGCAAAGTTCACTATATGTGCCCGCAGGCAGCAGCAGGACCACTGTCCCCTTTGAATCGATCGACGGCCGGCCCATTCTGAGCGTGCGCGTGAATGGAGAAAAGGAGCCACTCAGATTTGTTCTCGATACAGGGTCGGGCATGTCAGTCATATCTGACGAAACCGCGAAGCGTCTGGGCCTGCGTCCGGTAGCTCGTGGAGGCTTGGCGCGCGCCGTTGGTGGAGGTGGAAGGTTTGAGATTATTTATGGCTTCCTCTCGTCACTTCAGATTGGAGAAGTAAAGGTTGAAAATGTGCCAGTCTACATACGCCGTTTCTTTGACGCTAAGACGCCTGTGGACGGCTACATAGGTCTTTCCATCATTTCCAAGTTTATTGCCTCAGTAGATTACGGTGAAAATAATTTCACATTGGTTCGCAGACAGTCGGACAATCTCGATCAATGGCGGACTCTCTATCGTGCAGACACCCCACCGGGAACGAATTCGTCGGCCCAGGTTTCCGGTAGCGTAGAGATCCCCCTGCGAACGACCTCCAGCGGGTTCCTGAGTGGTGAGGTACGGCTGGATGGCATTGAGAGGCCGCTCAATTTCATCATCGACACCGGCGCCAGTATTTCAGTTGTGTCGGAAAAACTCGCCGCCCTGGAGGAGATGGCCAGCTATCTGCAACCTACGCGAATGCGAGTTTTTGGGGCCGCAGGCATTGCAGAAGATGTGAAGACCCTGATGTTGCCTAAAGTAATGCTGGGTACTTTTGCAAGGGAACAGATAAGCGCCGCTGTGTTGGATCTAGATCCCGTTAATGAAACCGCCGGCTTCATTCAAAACGGAATATTGGGCGGCAATTTCCTTCGTCACTTTCGAGTTCTCTTCGATTTTCAACGTGGCCTGATTCGATTGGAGCCACTCAATAAGACCGCAAGAAAGACCGTCAGCCAGGAAGAAATGTGAGTGCCATGAAGCAGAGCCTTTATTTGGAAACTTCTGTTATTGGCGCTTACCTTGATAACGGCGAGCCGTTTCGTCGCGACCTTACTATTCGCTGGTGGGAACACGAGATGCTGGATTATCGTGTTGTCATCTCACCGCTGGTTTCGCGGGAGATCGAAAGACTTACCGAACCACATCGAAGTTCGTATCTGAAGCTAATCCAACCGCTCGACCACGTTGAACTCACCGAAGAAGCGGCCATCCTGGCTGAAGGTTACATATCGCGCGGCATCTTTCATCGGAAGTACATCGCCGATGCACTGCACGTGGCGATCGCATCATTCCATAAGATCGACTACCTGGTGACCTGGAATTTTGGCCATCTGGCAAACGTTCGCCGGCAAGCGCGCATTCGGCTATTCAATACGGCGGCGGGGTTTTACGTGCCAATGATTGTGACACCCGAGTTTTTGGTTTCCGAGGCTACCGAACAAGTCAGCTAAGATATTATTAAGCGGGTTCAAGTTTGCGGGCCTGGCTATAGACAGAAACGCGCAGGCGAGTTAAATGTACCGACGACCTAAATTCCTCGAAGTATTGCACGCCATCCGTGAAGAAATGTCGCGGGAGGTCGATTACGATGTCGACTTGTTTGCCGAGATGGTCAGAGCCGGCGTTCGTCCGGCGCATGGGCCTGAAAGAACAATTCGTGGCTTTAAGAAACGCGCATTGCGGGAAGAAGAAAAGAGTAATGGCCGGCCGCGTAGACAGCGCAAGAAGGTAGGATGATAATGTACTGGATGCGTCGAGAGGCGCGCGTGTAACGAGTAAGGTCGTTTACCAACCAACTGCAATCAATTGACGTGAACCCAACGTTTGAAACAATCGGGTTGGAAGTACCAAGTGAAAAGGCTTTCAACTATCTGGCGGAGCGTGCCGGCGATCAGGGTGAAGCCACTCAGCTAAGCCGCCGTGGCGCCGTGCTTCATGGCCGTTGCTGGAAGCTTGGTGAAGGTCTCGAAGTGTGGACGGTACTCTACGAATCGGGCAGTGGCGATGTTTTTTATGCCGATTGCAGGCCCGGCTTTCGCGCGCGCTACATTCAAACCATCACTCCCTGGGCCCTGACGGAATACGACGAAGAGGGCGAGGCCGTAGTACATGGCTATCGCGAAGGCACAGATTGTGAGGTTTTGTTTGAGCTCCAGAATCTGACCGAGGTAGGGCCAGCGGGCTTTCGCGCGCAAGAGCTTCATGTCGCTCTTTGTGGCTTGGCTTACCGTGCTCGAGTGCGACATGCAGGGGCAAGAACACGCTGGCTGCCACTGGAAAAGGCTGCCCCGTCTCGGGCGGCGCATGAGAACGACTGGAGTCTTTGTGGACAGGTGATAGCTTTCAAGCCACTGCGCAACCCGGTCTCCGGAAGCGAGCTCTACTGGATTCATCTGGACCTTGACAGCATGAAGCTGGAGGTCTTAGTGAATCAGCGCGCTTTGCGTGGCGAACGTCTAGACGTCGGAGTCAGTCTTGATGCAGAAATCTGGCTACAGGGTCATGTCCTCGATGAGCTGGCGTTGCGTTCTCGTTATGAAGGAATAGACCATGCCTGTTCGGCGGCAAAATTCTGGTCTGCTTTAAAAAGGAACAACTAGAATATCCGACCGGTTTTTGTTTGGCCTAGCGCTGGAGATGCCGATTATCTGTCTAAATGAAACGTCTGATTGTCGTTAGTTTCCTCGTCCTCACAGTTCTTCTTGTCCTTTATTACCTCAATCAATACTGGATTCATCGCTACGATCCACTGATCACTCGACAGGCGACTATTTATAGAGTGGATCCCGATCTGGTCTGGAGCATCATCTACGAAGAGACCTACTTTAGTCCGTGGAAAACGGGACGAGACGGCGAGATCGGCCTGATGCAGGTGACGCCGATTGTCGGTCGTGAATGGGCTGCAGAGACCGGAATGAGAGAGTTTGGACGGCAGATGGCCAACGATCCGGAAACCGCCCTGCGAGATCCCGAGCGCAACATTCAGGTCGGTTGCTGGTATCTCGAGAAGTTTTATCAGGAATACCGCGACTATCCGGATGCTGAAGTGCGCATGATTGCCGCGTATAATGCTGGTCCCAGCCGCGCGGCGGAGTGGAACCGCCTGGCAGAAGGGCAGAAGGCATTGTCAGCGGAAGAGTTTATCAGCAGGATCGATATCCCTTCGACCCGGGCCTATGTGATCTCCATCTTCGAGCGTTATCGCAGATTGAAAGACGCGCGCTCTCGGGGAGTTTCAACTGTGCTGCGTTAGTCAGCGAGTGTGCAGCGCAGTCTGCTGTGCAGGATAATTATGTCTGAAACATTAGTTCAGTACTGGCCCACTATCCTGATCACGCTCAAGCTCCTATTGGCAGTGTTATGTGGCGGGGCTATCGGCATTGAACGAGAGTTAAGCCGCAAGCCTGCTGGCCTGCGCACGAATGTACTCATTTGCATGGGGGCGGCCCTTTTCATGATCGTATCGCGACACATCAGTAGCGGAGCGGCGTACACAGATCCTGCCCGATTGGTTGCTCAGGTTGTCGCGGGCATCGGGTTTTTAGGCGCTGGAGTGATACTGCAGTCGCGTGGTTCAGTGACTGGTCTGACCACTGCGGCCACAATCTTTGTAGTGGGAGCTGTGGGCATCACCATAGGCGAAGGCATGTTCACGGTCGCGTGCCTTTCTACGATCCTGATAATTGTGGTCCTGGTCCTGTTGCGGAGACTTGAAAGCATGGTCATTCGGCGCCATCGCCAGTTTCACTACTCTCTCAAGACCGAAGACCCGGCCGAGTTTCTGGAGCGTTTACTCGACCTGCTTGAGAGAGAGGATCTGCAGCTCGATGACTTTGATGTCCGTACCGCCACCGGTGGTGAACATGAAGTGCGAATGAGTATAGTGACTTCTCTTGAAGGGAACCGGCGCTTGCTGAAGGATCTGGTGCCGCTTGGGAAAGACCTGCGGACTGCCACCCGGGCTCAAGAGGATTGAGCACGGCTCGCAGACGGGCAACAATAATCTCTGAGTAATTAACAGATGCCAGTGCTTTATTGTGCGGAGTGGGTATTACCTATTTCTGCCCCACCCATCTTTGAGGGAGCAGTTGCCGTTGAAAACGACCGCATCGCCGCCACAGGAAAGCGTTCGATACTTTCAAAGACCTTTTCTGACGCGGTAATTCAAGACTTCGGCAATGCTGCCATCATACCTGGTTTAATAAACGCGCATTCACATCTCGAGTTGACCGCGATGCGCGGCTTTCTCGATCGTGATGAGGGCGAGTTCTTTGCGTGGCTAAGAAAACTTACCAAAGCGCGTCTCGAGGGCCTGACCGGAGATGACCTTTACGTTTCGGCCGCCTGGGGCGCTTGTGAGGCTGCGCGAGCGGGCGTAACTTGTGTTGCTGACGCCAGTGATTCGGCCCGCGAGTGCTTAACCGCAGTGCGTAACGTCGGGTTAAGAGGCACGATTTTTCAAGAATCCTTTGGGCCGGATCCTCGCCTGGCGAAGGAGAACTTTCAAAAGCTCACAGATAAAGTTTCTTGTTTACGGGAACTGACCACGCCCCTCGTTGGCGCCGGCGTTTCACCACATGCCCCGTATACTGTTTGTGCCGGCCAACTGGAGTTGATCGCTGAGTTTGCGTTCACCGAGAACTTGCCACTGATGATGCACGCGGCTGAGTCGTTGGCCGAGAAGTCTTTGATGTTTGAAGGCAGCGGGCCCTTCGCAGAAGGGCTAAGAAGCCGCGGTATAGAATGGCGCGCGCCCGGATTTTCCCCGATTGAGTACCTGCGTCGGCTGGGCGTGCTGCGAACGCGGCCATTGTTGGCCCATTGCATTCACGTTGATGATGCAGACCTGGACGCTCTTCAGGAGAGTGGGACTCGCGTCGCTCACTGTCCGAAGTCAAACGCGAAGCTGGGTCACGGTTGTGCGCCACTTGCAGAGTTTCTGAATCGCAATATTCCTGTGGGCCTCGGTAGTGACTCGGTGGCCAGCAATAATACTTGCGACTTGCTTCAGGAAGCTCAATACGCAATTCTTTTCTCCAGAGTATTTCACGGCAGCGGTCAAACGCGTATGCTGCGAGCAGTGGATGGATTGCGAGCGGCAACACTGGGCGGGGCGCGGGCTGTTGGTAGAGAAGAAACGATAGGCGAGTTGCGCGAGGGATTACAAGCCGACCTCGCTGTGGCTTCATTGGA
This sequence comes from Pyrinomonadaceae bacterium, assembly GCA_035283325.1. Lineage (GTDB taxonomy): Bacteria > Acidobacteriota > Blastocatellia > Pyrinomonadales > Pyrinomonadaceae > PSRF01. The sequence goes on from DATEUF010000260.1 coordinate 26,809, forward strand.
CGCCAAAAATCAGTTGCCTCTCTACGATCCTGAGGGCACGCTTATCTTCGCTTCCTCAGGACGCGATGTGATTCTCACTATGGTTGCGGGCAGGGAAGTTTATCGCGATGGACAGATCACAACGGTTGACGAAGAGAGATTGCGAGCCCGAATGAACGAAATAGCCACGAAACTACAGAGATTCGATCCATGAACGTTCTGGTCCTGAATTGCGGCAGCTCGACAGTCAAGTTTCAGTTGATCTCCACCGATCTCGAACAAATCGTCGAAGAGACTGATCGGCGTCTGGCCCGCGGAACAATTGAACGCATCGGTGGCGAATCAATCGTCACCCTCGAGGCCACCGGCCGTGAACCGGAGCGCTCCACCGCAACTTTGCGCGACACGCGCGCCGCCGTCGAGTTAATAGCTCGTTGGGCTTGCTCAGAGCAGTCTGGAGTCGATCAGATCAACAGTATTGCAGACATCCATGCGATCGGCCACCGCGTAGTGCATGGAGGTGAGCGCTTCACCCATTCAGTCATGATTACTGATGAAGTTCTGCGCGGCATTGAAGACTGCATCGATCTCGCCCCACTCCATAATCCGACGAATCTGAAAGGCATTATGGCCGCCCGCGATGTTTTTGGCGTTGGACTCCAGCAGGTCGCCGTTTTTGATACCGCATTTCATCAAACACTTCCCGAACACGCCTATCTCTATGCACTTCCCTATCAACTCTATCGCCGTCATCGTATACGCCGTTATGGATTCCACGGTACATCGCATCGCTATGTAGCTTATCGTTACCGGCAGATCCGCAAAATTCAGCGCGAGCAGACCAACATCATTACTCTGCACTTAGGTAATGGCTGCTCGATCTGTGCAATTCGGTCAGGGGACTCAGTTGATACGTCAATGGGTTTGACCCCGCTCGAAGGACTCGTGATGGGTACCCGTTCTGGTGATATAGATCCCGCGATCATTGACTTCATTGCTGCCAAAGAAGGTCTCAATGCGCAGGAGGTGGAGACGCTGCTCAACAAGCAGTCGGGCTTGCTGGGAATCTCCGGTTTGACTAATGACATGCGGGAATTGTTGGACGAAGCGCACGAGAACAATGACCGCCGCGCGCGTCTGGCAATTGAAATATTCTGTTATCGCGCTCGCAAATATATAGGCTCGTTTCTGGCTGCTGTCGGGAAGGCTGACGCCATAGTATTCACGGGGGGAATTGGTGAGAACGCCGCCGAGATACGGACAAAGATCTGCGTTGGACTTGAAGGTTTAGGAGTGGAGTTGGATGCCGAGCGCAACGCCATGCATTGCGGCGGGCGAGAAGGCCTGATTACCAAGGACACTTCACGCCTCGCGGTTTATGTGATCCCGACTGACGAGGAACTGCTGATTGCCCGCGACACTGTGCGGGCCGTGCGTGGCGCCCCACAACGGTACTGACAACTGTAACGCAAACTGTTAGTTTGCGTCATGCAGATTAACGTTGCGTCATGCAAACTAACAGTTTGCGTTACTAGAAGCTGCTACGGCTTCGTCAAATATCTCCAGAGCTACATCGACGTTCTCTTTTGACAGGATCAACGGCGGCGACCAACGGATTGTGTTGGTGCCAGCGCCCAGGATAATCAGTCCCCGTTCAAAACAGGCAGCCTCAACACGATCGCGAACCTGGGGAGCCGGTTTGTTGGTCACCCGATCCTCGACAAACTCAACGCCAATCATCAACCCCATCCCTCGGACATCCCCAATGCAGTCATACTTGCGCATCAAAGGTTCCAGGCCAGCTTTCAAGTAAGCGCCCACTTCCGCACTATTTCGCACTAGTCCCTGCTCCAGCAGCTCAATGGTCTTGAGGGCCGCCGCAATACAGACCGGGTTTCCACCGAATGTGGAGGCGTGTGCGCCGGGTTTCCAGTCCATTAGATCGGCGCGTGCAACACATGCGCCAATCGGCATGCCTGAGCCGATGCCCTTGGCTATGGTAATGATGTCAGGTTCCAGATCGTAATGTTCGCAGGCAAACATCTTTCCCGTACGGCCCATCCCTGACTGCACCTCATCAACGATGAGCAGGATTCCATGCTCGTCACATATCCGGCGCAGGCCACGCAGGAAATTCGCAGGCGCCGGAACGTAACCGCCTTCGCCCTGAATCGCCTCCACTATGATCCCTGCCACTTCATCAGGTGGCGTCGTAGTTTTAAAGAGACGTTCCTCTATCCATGTGAGCGCGCCCTGACCCGCTCCTCCGTCAGCGCAGTCGGCAGCATTGAACGGATTACGAAACTCATTGGGATAAGGCACGTGGACCACGTCAAGAGCCTGCCTTTTGAAGCCTCTCCGCTGGGCGGCCTTGGACGATGTCAGAGACAGCGAACCCAGAGTCCGTCCGTGAAAGCTGTTGAAAAAGGCGATAAATTTCTCACGACCGGTCACGTGCATGGCAAGCTTCAACGCTGTTTCCACAGCTTCGGTGCCACTGTTAGCAAAGTGAGTGCGCGTGGGTGAAGGCACAGGAACAATCTCGTCGAGCTTGCGGGCGAGTTGTGGCATGTGCCGGTAAAAGTAGTCGGTGCCACACATGTGAATAAGCTGCTCTGCTTGCCGCTGAATGGCAGCAACAACTTCCGGGTGGCAGTGGCCTGTCGAGCAGACGGCTACGCCCGCATTGCAGTCCAGAAAGACATTTCCATCGACGTCTGTGACCCAGACGCCTTCCGCATGATCGGCCACAAGCTTGAAGGACGGTCTCGGATAAGACGGAGTAACAAATTGTGCGTCTGCCGCGATAATCTCCAGACCCTTAGGACCAGGCAAACTAGTTTTAATTTCGGGCCGCATGGCCATTGTGCTGGTTGTCATAAGCTCTCTCTCCTGTTAGAAAACGACGCTGTTTTAGACAATTCGGCGCCAACTTCGTAGGGACGCGCGACGATTGAAAGGAATGAGTTTTAGCTAGTCCGCAAAAAGGTTTGTGCGGGAATCAAGAGGCCGGAAATCTGTCAGTCGTGGATGGAACATTTGCTACGTAATATACCACTTTGATGAAGCGGATTCTACCCCCTGGTCGCAGGAGGCAGGAAGCAGGAGGCAGGAAGCAGGAGGCAGGAAGCAGTAGGCAGGAAGCAGTAAGCAGGAAGCAGTGACTGGGGGTGCGGATTTATTTAACACATAAAGGGGGTAACCATGAAACCGCTGGGGGGATTTAGGGATCTGAAGGTTTATCAATTGTCGTACGTCTTAGCGATGGAGATTTTTCGTGAGACTAAGAGATTCCCGCGCGAAGAATTGTACTCGTTGACTGATCAAATTCGCCGCGCATCAAGAGCCGTTCCCGCGCTCATTGCCGAAGCGTGGAAGAAGAGGATCTATCCAAAGGCATTCGTCAGCAAACTCTCCGATTCCTACACAGAAGCTGGCGAGACGGAGGTGTGGCTCGATTTTTCATTGGACTGTGGATACATTCTGAATGATCGACATAGTTATTATCGAGACCGATATGATGAGGTCAATAAGATGCTCTTTTCCATGATGGAACATCCTGAGCGCTTCTGCCGCCGTTCTTGAAAATGATTTCTGCCTACTCCATACTGCCTACTGCTTACTTCCTGTGAATACTTCCTTCTCACCAATTTCCGTAGTCACCGGAGGCGCAGGCTTCCTGGGCTCCCACCTCTGCGACCGTCTCATCGCCGAGGGCCACCGCGTGACCTGCATCGACAACCTCATTACCGGCTCTCTCTCGAACATCGCTCATTGTTCCGACAATCCGAAATTCCAATTTGTCCAGCAGGATGTGACGAACTATCTGGAAGTCCCCGGCACAGTCGACTACGTCTGGCATTTTGCCTCTCCTGCCAGTCCTATTGATTACCTCAAATTTCCCATTCAGACACTGAAAGTCGGCTCGCTTGGTACTCACAAGGCACTTGGACTTGCAAAGGCGAAAGGCGCTCGCTTCTTCCTTGCATCAACCTCGGAGGTCTATGGAGACCCCCTTGTCCATCCGCAGAAGGAAAACTATTGGGGGAATGTGAATCCGGTGGGCCCCCGGGGCGTCTACGACGAGGCGAAAAGATTCGCTGAGGCCATGACGATGGCATATCACCGGTTCCACAACGTTGACACCCGAATTGTCAGGATTTTCAACACCTACGGTGAGAGGATGAGAATTGAAGACGGGCGTGCGATTCCGGCGTTCATGTCTCAGGCGCTTCGCGGTGAGGATGTGACGGTCTTTGGTGACGGGAGTCAAACCCGAAGTGTCTGCTATGTCCTAGATTTGATCGATGGTATCTACAAGCTGATGATGTCCGATTATCGGCTTCCCATGAACGTCGGTAATCCGGACGAAATATCGATGTTGAATCTAGCGAAAGAGATCATTGATCTGACGAAAAGCAAAAGCAGGATCGTTTTCAAGGATCTTCCTCAGGATGATCCGAAGATTCGTCAGCCGGACATTACGAAGGCGAAAGATGTACTTGGCTGGAGTCCGAAGGTTCCGAGGAAGGAAGGGTTGAAGAAGACGATGGAGTATTTCAGGAAGGTGCTAGGGGTGGGACACGGATCGTGAATCGCGAATCGTGAATGGTGAATTGTGGCGGGGGCTTACAATCAAAACAATCACAATGGGGGGATTTATGACAAATCAACGGCCACACAAGAATCTCACCGTATGGCAAAAAGCTCTTCTACTAGTAAAGAGAATCTACGAAATAACAAAACACTTTCCTAAGGAAGAAGAATTCGGACTCAAGTCACAACTCAGACGCGCCTCGGTTTCAGTTCCATCGAATATCGCAGAAGGACTGACTCGTCGATCGAGAAACGACAAGTTACACTTTCTCAACACAGCAGATGCTTCCTTGAGCGAGATTGATACCCAACTGGAAATTTCCCTGATGCTTGGTTTCCTTGATCAAACCAATTTCGATGAAACAGAGGAATCACTCATTGCGGGAGAACAACTTCTGGGGGGCCTTAAAAGAAGTATTGCGAGGCAGTAGCTTCGCCGCGGCCACGATTCACAATTTGCTGTTCACAGTTCACACGCCGAGGCTTCATCTTATCCTCCTCTGAATGAAAGCAAATCTCAGATATCTGCAACGGTCAACAGAGAGTGTCCTCCGCAAGAGGAAGTTCTTTGAATTGACAATTCATGATGCTCCGATTGAAGAGCTCATTGTGTATCTGGACGAGAGGATCGTTCAGAGATTTGCGACGCATGTGATTCCCGTGAATCCCCACGTCTATCAGATTGGCATTGAGGATGAATCCTACTTCGGCATTCTCGAACAAGGGGATGTAATCTTATGTGATGGAGTGGGAATACTGCTGGGGAGCAAGGTGGCCGGAGACCCCATCAAGCACCGTGTTGTTGGGACAGATCTCATGATGGGACTTTCTGGCCTTGCAGCACATAAGGGATACAGTGTTTTCCTTCTTGGTGGTCTGAATGGAGCCGCGCACCAGTGTGCCAAGGTTCTCCTCAAACATTGGCCGGGGCTGAACATATGCGGGGTGGAGGAACTTCCATTCTTCAACAACATTGACCGCCTTGAGAATGATGGGACCATTGAACGCATTAATAGAAGCAGGGCC
>DATEUF010000261.1:0-37780 GCA_035283325.1 Pyrinomonadaceae bacterium
CTCCGCATTATCTGCGAGCAGTGAAAGCCCTCGCCTATGTTCTGCTGACTAATGAGAACGTAGATTACAAGCAGGCTCGCATCATCATTCAAAAAGCCATACCAGTTACCATTAGAGACGCCCTTTGAACAGGCGCTAAAAGAGGCGCTTGCGTTCGTGGGTCTAAGAAAGAAGGCTGGGCGTTTTAAGGCGTGACTGGTGGGCCAGAACCGGCAGAGGTCAGAATTCTGTTTTTGCCCTCAAAAGTGGCCCCATTTTACTGCCCTTGACGCGTGTTATGCACTATATGTATACTCAGTGCATACTCAATGCATAATGCACCGCGTGGAGGATGTGTCCATCATGGCGAAGAGTTCAAGAAGTCAAAGAACAACAATTTCACTCCCAGCCGATCTTAAGCGGCGAATGGCCAGCGTCAGGGAGGACGTAAACTGGTCGGCAATCGCTTGCCGCGCTTTTGAATCAAAATTGGCAGAAATAGCAGCACGAAAGGAGCGCAAAAGCATGCAGGACGTAATCGATAGATTAAGGGAATCAAAACGCCAATCAGAGGGCAACGATTATAAAGAGGGCTTTTCGGAGGGCAAGGACTTTGCGATGCACCGTGCTGAGGCTCGCCAGTTACAAGCCTTTGAGGATTTCCAAGAGCGCACCCAGGATTGGGATGGTTACTTTACGCAACCCAACGGGCGCGACGCTTGGGGTTTGACGGATCATCTTTATTTTGAAATTGCCCCCGAGGGGGAGCAAGCGGGCCGAGATGAATCTGCGGAGTTCTGGACTTTCGCGATTGGCGACAGTCTTGATAGGTACCGCCTTTCGTCGGCTTGGTTCAAAGGGTTTGTGGAAGGAGCATTAGACGTATGGCAAGACGTGCAATCAGAACTCTAAGCGCCGGGAGCTGGTTAAAGCAGCTAAAGTCTTCACGAACGCGCTCATATAAAAAGGGTGTTACCAAAGGTAACAGCGACATTTTGTGTGCCAGTTGTGTGCCAACTGATCCAAAAAGACCACTAAAGACCAACACAGTGCTTGGCTAAAAGGCTGATAAAACCTTACTATTTGGACTGAGCGGGAGAAAGCAATACGGTACTAGCTTGACTGTGGATCAAGAGGTCGAGGGTTCGAGTCCCTCTAGCCGCCCCAAGTGCCTAATCTCAGCTACTACCGTACCGGCAAACTCTAAAAACCAGGAGACAGAAGTGAATGCCTGACGAGCAAAGAGTTGCAAATAATTCGCAGACCTACGTGGCCGATGCACAGGATTTCACTTTTGAAACCCTCGAGCGGGAGAATGGTCAAGCAACTGTGGTTCGCTTCCGTCTGGAGGATCCCCGTTACCAAGCCGGCGATGTCCTGGTAGTCCTATCAGGAAGTGAGATCTGTTTCCACGGGATGATCGCCAGTATCGCAGATGGTTGGGCAACCGCCTCCGATCGCCGCGGTTCCCTGCTCCCCGCAACAGTTCAATAGACTCCTTCTAAACACAGCGCATTAATTCAGCGAGTGTAACCCCCGGGGTGGTCGACCTCTACTCCGGGTGTGGAGGAGCGCACTACTATCCGATGGAAGCCCTTATTCAGGTGGGTCGATAGATAGGTCAAAGCTATTTGCCGATCAAGGGCTGAATTCAATGACTTTAGGAAGGGATCAAAAGATACGGGAGCTCCCGTCCCTTGGAAAAACGCCCGGCCACCTGTTTCATCCGAGAGCCGCTGCAATGAACTCTGAGCATTTCCTACGAGAAGGGCATCATTTCCCAGCGACACAGTCGGAGCATAAAATGAATAGATTGCCACACTTCGCCGCTGAGCCTCGTTGATTGCACGCTGCAGATCCAAACTCTGCGAAGCGGAACTGGCATCAACGCCTCGGGATGTATCCAGACCATCAGAAATCAGCAGGATCGCACGCCGTCCCGACGGTTGGGATTCAAACCGCTTCAGACCCTCGATAACTTCAACGTAGGGATTGTAGGGGGCAGCACTCGCGAACCCTATGGGCGGTCGCAAACTTTTGCCCGCTTTCTCCAGATCGGCCGTAAACTTTTGGCGCACCTGGAGTGTGCCTGTTCGCAAGTAACCTACTAGAACCCTCGAGCCTCGAGGCAGGCCGCTAATGAAATTAGACAGTGATTTAATTTCATTTCCAATGGAAGAAACGACGTCGTCCTGGATAAGCACCGCTAAAGTAACCGGGCTGCTAGTCCCCATGGCCCGAATCGAGAGTATTGTCTGCGGGTCACCGTCTTCGCTGACTACAAGGTCAATCATTTGCAGTTCCGGCTCGGGCTCTGTGCCCTTGACGTGAATGCTCACGGGTATAGTCATCGGTTTTGCGCTATTACGGGAACTACCAGCCACGGAGATCGTGCGCGACTGCGCAAATATCGACTCAAAACCCATTGCCACGACAGCAAGAGCAATGATTAGTATGGATTTGCTCATGATTGTTCCTTCCTTGGAGCCAACAACTGATATTTATTATACAGCCATTAGCCCCAGGAGTACTTGGGCCCGGCTGGCCCGCACTTGGAAAGGACAAACCTCCGCAGTTAAGATCATGAACCTGAATTTCAGGCCCGACCCGGCCGGCGGGCGCATTCCCTGAAAAATTTGACAAATGGGGAAAAAGCCAAGACGAGGACCCATAAAGTAAGCATGAATCTGCCAGCAAAAACAGCATCTGGAAAAATCACGCTCAAAGATGAGAAATTGGCTGTCATTCTCCAATGGATTCCTTGGATTTCCGTGCCGCTAGTGTCTTTACCGGTACCCCTCGTCTTCCTGGTGCTTTTTCTGGCTTCGAACACAACCGAATCTGCCGCCATCTATTTCCTGGTAGGCTTGATTTCGTTGGGCGTCGGAGCTGCTTTTGGAATTCTGATAGCTGTTTATCTGTTGCTTTGGAAGCGACGTTGGTTGGCCAATCTTCGGGATCGTCTCGCTGCCGACGGCATCACCGCCACTGAGGTGCGCTGGTTCAATTCCGAGCTGTCGTCGGCGGAACGCGAGAGTTTGTCGGAGTTGGGCAAGAACAATCCCCTGCTGGCCGACGCCTACTGTGAGACGCTCGCTTCCCGATTGACGGCAAGCAGGCTTATTGCAAGGGCTAAAAGTGAGCTCCGAAAGTTAGACCGTCGCAAAAACAGGGCTCAGGAAATCGTGGGCGCAGATACAACTTTGCTGTTCGGTGAACTCGAAAGCGATCGTCGCCAACTCGAGCAACTCCTGAATGAAGCCACGTCAAGATTAGCGGAAGCGAGAATGCGACTACAGAACATTGAGGCGGCCGCAAGCCGAAATCTCAATCAAACTGAAACAGAATCTATGCTCCGACGTTTGAGCTCAGCGCAAGATTACCTGCCTTTGGCCATTGAAATAGCCAACCAGGAACATGAGGCCCGTCAAGATAAGCTGCGTCAATCTGATCCCGCTTCCAAAAGCCCTAAAAACTAGCACCCATAGCTAAGCTGCTTGAGATCCCCGAGCTAAACTCCTCCAAACAGTAGACACCAGCACCCAAACGCACGGCAGAACCCTCGTCAACGAGTGCCCAGTAGCCCAATCCGGCGTCTGGTCTCGATAGGCCGGTGACCCGCGCAAGCTCACCGCGAACGGTCATGCCGGCACCCCGCAGGTAAGCGCGAGCAATCTCGCATAAGGATTTCTCTCGACTGACGCTGACTTTCATCTCCTCGCTAAATCTACCCTCGAGGATGGACCAAATATAGGTAAAAGTCGGTTCGTACAGCACCTGTGCGGGGACAATCTTAAACCTGCTCTGCAATTCATTGAGCGCTTTATTGAAACGTACACGGTCGGCGATGCCGCTCGCTTTGCGGAGATCAGAACTGGCCATCTCCCATTCCTCGCGCAGTAACGCCAGCACCTTCAAAGCATCACCAGATAGCGCCAATGGCTCTTGCTCACGAGGTATTCCCCATAACGCGCTAAAATGGGGAATTAAGCGACGGGCCACAAAGGTGGCGCGACCCTTGACCAGTTTCCCGTAATACACGCGCCCTTTCATCATTACTTCGTCCTTAATGTTCCAAGTCAGGCTACTTTCTGGATCCCTCTGTACGTTGCGAGGCATGTGGGCGTCTCGCCGGCCGCAAACGGCTATGTAGAGAGACGGACCCGGGCGCCGAACATCGGTGAGCGCTCCACAGAACCCGACGTCGTTAATGAACTGCTCGGCCATGAACGCATTCTCGACCCGAAGCTCCGGTTCGCGTCGCCACATCCGGTCGCGATAGGCTTCCACCTGCTCAGCGAGTCTCATTTCCCCAAATTGCGCTTCTCTTACCTCCACGATCTGCAACTTCCAACCTGCACTCACGAATTTCATTTTGACCGATGACGGTCAGCTTGCCCTGACTCCCCATTCGGCATGGGAAGGTCATTAGACTAGTCGATTCAAGCACTTAGCGTAAGCCGCTGTTCTGGCACGGGCAATGCTCTGTCAACTGCCGGAGTAATCGTGTCTCCAAGAGTTTGACGTACGAATGAAGGACCGAACATGAACCAGAAACTTAAACGATATGCCTCGGTGCTAGCTTGTTTGTCGCTGGCATTCTCTCTTGTAAGTGGCATTCTAATAACCGATAGGGCGAGTGCTCAAAGCAACGGCGGCGCACCCGAGAAGATCGCTTCGGATTTGCAGGACAAGGTCGACAGGTCTCCAGGTGTCGACCGCGTTAACGTGCTGATCCAGTCGACCGGGCGATGGGCTCGAGCTCTCGATGATGCCACTAACTCCAACGGTGGAACAATTACGCGCTCATACTCGAACTTCGACATGAGAGCAGTCAATTTGCCACTCGCCGCTATTCGGGGACTGGCAGCGCGCAGCGACGTCAAATTCGTCTCCAGCGATAGCGAGTTAAGGCCTCAGGGACACATCTCCACAACGACCGGGGCAGATAACGTGCGGGCACAGCAGACTTCAGGTGGTGCATCATACACACTCGACGGCTCTGGCATTGGCATCGCGATTCTTGACTCTGGAATCGACAGCAAGCACGTATCTTTCACTGACGCAAATAACACATCCAGAATCGTAAGAAGTGTCGACTTCACAGGCGAAAGGCGGACTGACGATCCTTATGGTCATGGCACCCATGTGGCTTCGGCAGCGGCTGGTAATGATGTTGTTTCTCAGGGTGCTTATGTCGGTACCGCGCCAAACGCGAAGATTATCAATTTGCGCGTGCTCGATTCCCTCGGAGTCGGCAATGTTTCGTCATTACTCAGCGCTCTTGATTGGGTAATGAGTAACAGGTCGGCCTACAACATCCGAGTAGTAAATATGAGCCTCGGTACCACGGCAATTGCTTCTTACCAGAACGATCCACTATGCATCGCCGTTCGCCGGCTAGTTGATGCAGATGTAGTTGTAGTAGCTGCCGCCGGAAACGAAGGAAAAGATCTTACCGGAAACAAGGTTTACGGACAGATTCATTCGCCTGGAATCGAACCCTCAGCCATTACTGTCGGCGCCTCCAACACTTACGGCTCAGACACGCGTGTAGACGATGCAGTCACGACGTTCAGTTCGAGAGGGCCAACCCGCGGTTACACTACCGACTCGAAGGGCGTGAAACATTACGACAACCTGATCAAACCGGATTTAGTAGCTCCCGGAAACAAAATAATTGACGCTCAGTCAACAAGCAACTACCTCGTCGCTAATTACCCTTACCTCGATGCAGACGTGAGCGGCTCAACGGCCAGAGAACAAATGTATCTTAATGGAACATCAATGGCGTGTCCTATAGTCTCTGGAACGGCGGCCCTGATGTTTCAGGCCAATCCGAGTCTGACGCCGAACCTAGTCAAAGCTTTGATGATGTATTCGGCCCAGCAGTTAGCCGGCTTCAACACCTTCGAGCAGGGTGCTGGCCAGGTAAACATTGATGGCGCCATTCGGCTAGCAAACATTGTACGAACCGGCCTGTCTTCGAGCACCTCTCTGGGATCAGAAATGCTGACCACATCAGTACCAGACCCTCAGTCCTCAATTGCGGGATATTCATTCAGCTGGGCTCAAGGCATCATTTTCGACCAAACCTTTGGTACCGGGGTCGAACTGATCAGCAAATATCAAAAGATCTATGGTCTGGGAGTATTGCTGTCAGATGGCACAGCCTTAAATGGTAACGGCGTGCTGCTTGCCGACAGCAAGAGTCTTACCAGCGGTGTTCTTCTCTCCGACCACATCCTGACCAGCGCTGGTGTCTTGTTAAGTGATGGAACCGTCTTCTGCGCTACCGGAGTCCTTCTATCGGACGGTGTTCTGTTATCAGATGGTGTCTTGCTCTCCGACGGCGTGCTACTCAGTGATGGTGTGCTTCTTTCTGACGGTGTTTTGTTGGCAGATGGGAGAACTGCCGCTCAGACCGTGATGACCACGGGCGACAACTCCTCCTGCATGTTGCCGGTAGCCGACCAGACTCCGAACGCCCCGAGCAGCCTCACGGCCAGTGCTTACTCGACAACACAAATTAACCTGGCCTGGAGGGATGACTCTAATAACGAGACGGGCTTCGCTATCGAGAGGTCTCTTAACGGGACGTCCTTTACCCAGATCGCTACGGTCGGAGCAGGCGTAAAAAGCTATGCAAGCACAGGCCTCACAAAATCGACTAAGTACTATTACCGCGTCCGCGCTTACAATAGTGCTGCCAATTCAACCTACTCAAACACCGCAAGTACTACCACCAAGAGTAGATAGAGCCGATTTCCGGTCACCCCCGACTAGGCCGTCAACCGATTCGGTTGGCGGCCTTTTCCGTACCAACTTTAATCTGGACAGGGTGGGCCATGCATTGTAGACTGGAAGAGGCCGAATAGGGCAGCATTCCACTGTTGCTAAACCACCCGGAGGACAGCACACTTCCGAGCCTCACTGTACACGCTTCTCTTAAGACACGCATTCCGGCTTTCTAAAACCTCAGCCATCGATCTTAATGGCCAGTCAAAAATCCATAAGTGCGTATCAGTGGACCGTGATCCTTGTCGGTTCGTTGATCTGCGTTCTTTCGCTGCAGGGGATTATTATTGCGAGAATTGATCTAAGGTTCCTCTTCCTCACCTTTGCCACCCTGGCGATTGGCTCCCGAATTACCATTCCAATTCCGCGCGTAAAAGGGCTGATCTCTGTTTCTGATACCTTCATATTTCTGGCGATTCTTCTCTTCGGCAGGGAGGCTGCCGTCTTGTTGGCTGCTTCGGAGGGACTTTGTTCATCGGTGCGATTCAGCCGAAAACCAGTCACGATTCTCTTCAATTCTGCCGTGATGGCCTGCTCAACCTGGCTTGCCGTTACCACTCTGAAACTACTGCTTGGGGGCGTTCCGCTAAATGCGCCGTACTCTCCCAATCTCATCATTGGTCTTTCGCTGCTGGCTTGCATGCAGTATGTCAGCAATTCCGGGATCGTTTCCGTTTGCGCTGCATTGAGGACCGGTCAACCGTTCTGGAAAACGTGGAACGAAGGCTTCCTCTGGACCTCGTTAACCTATTTTGCCGGCGCTTTTGCGGCGGGAATCATTAGCCAGCTCATTGCCAGCTATGGCTTTTACGCCCTTGTAGCCACCACACCGATAATCCTGGTCATTTATCTCACCTATACTACCTACCTCAAGAACATCGAGGCCTCCAAATCGCAGGCCGAACAGGCTGAACGTCATGTCGCCGCTCTTCGAGAAAGTGAGGAACGTTTTCGCAGTGCTTTTGACCACGCAGCTGGTATGGCACTAGTTGCCCCCGGCGGACGTTGGATCCAGGTAAACAAGTCCCTGTGCGAGATACTCGGTTATTCCGAAGAGGAGCTTCTTACCAGGGACTTTCAATCTGTAACCCATCCAGGTGATCTCAACGACATCTTGCAACAGCTCCGCCGGTTAGGAGACCAAACCGTGCGCTCCTTTCAGATCGAGCAAAGGTTTGTACACAAGAATGGCGATTTCAAATGGATATTGCTGAGCGCGACCGCAGTCAACGACGGGCAAACGGATTCACCAAACCTAATCTTTCAAATTCAGGACATCACAGATAGAAAACTCGCCGAGCAAACTCTTGTATACAATGCCTTCCACGACGCTCTTACCGGCTTGCCCAACAGGGTCCGGTTCATGGACCACCTCAAACAATCGGTGGAACGAGGCCGGCGCAAGAAACACAGTCCTTTTGCCGTGCTTTTTCTCGATTTTGACCGCTTCAAGCTAATAAACGACAGCTTGGGCCACATGGTTGGCGACCAATTGCTGGTCGATATTGCCGGGCGATTAAAAGCTGCCGTGCGTCCGGGAGATACAGTCGCGCGAATGGGCGGTGATGAATTCACCATATTGCTCGACGATCTGAATTCGGCGGCAGAGGCTGAAATTGTCGCCACGCGCCTGCTACGAAACCTGGCCCAACCGTTTGAGCTGACAGGCCGGGAAATCTTTATAACTGCAAGCATCGGCATCGCGCTCAGCACGCTCGGCTACCGTCAAGCCGAGGACGTCCTCCGTGACGCCGATACCGCGATGTACCGGGCGAAAACCTTGGGGAAGGCGCGTTACGAGGTGTTTGATAGAACAATGCATTTGAACGCCGTCAATCAGCTGCACATGGAGACTGACCTTTGGCGGGCAATTGAAAGGAAAGAACTCACTCTGGATTATCAGCCTATAATTTCTTTCCTGACTGGAAAGATTGCCGGGTTTGAGGCCCTGTTGCGCTGGCAGCATCCGGCGAGAGGCATCGTGTCACCTCCAGAATTCATTTCGGTTGCCGAGGAGACGGGTTTGATTGTTCCCATAGGAGAATGGGTATTAAAGGAAGCCTGCCAACAGATCCAACGCTGGCAAGAGCTCAGCCCACAAACGCCTCCACTGTATGTGAGCGTAAACCTGTCGGCTAAGCAGTTTATGCAGCAGAATCTGCCCAAGGTCATCCGGCTTGTCCTGGATAATGCGGGCTGCCTCCCAAGCAGTTTGAAGGTCGAGATCACCGAAAGCATGGTGATGCATAATGTCGACGCGGCGGCTAAAACACTCCAGGATTTATGCGAGATGGGGATCGAAATCAGCCTGGATGACTTCGGCACTGGCTATTCCTCGCTCAGTTATCTCCATCGTTTCCCGCTCTCGATGCTTAAGGTGGATCGGTCCTTCGTCAGCTCAATGACTGAAAATGCCGAGAACCTCGAGATCATCCGCACGATAGTGGCTCTCGCGCGAAATCTGAAAATGGGAGTGATCGCCGAAGGGGTGGAGACACTTGATCAATTTACCCAGCTGCAGGCTCTGAACTGTGACTACGGCCAGGGCTACTTCTTCTCCCACGCTTTGAATGCGCTGAATGCTACCAAGCTACTCTCAATGGGCGGTTTGCCCGAAGCGCCGCCGCCGGCCACCGAAAGTATTATCGATTACGACAGCGTTTCAGTGGCCTGACTGCCCCCGCTCCCGCCTTCCAGAAAGTCTCCTGAATCTCTTTCAAATCTGACTGCCCGGTCGTTCACATTGACCGTGTGGGCTTGGGCTACTCTTTTCCGAGGCCGGGGCTGAGGGCAGAAGCGCCTTTAAATAGTTGCAGTTAGGGTCACCGTGTGCAGTGGCACGTTCGTTGCTGAGATCATGCCGGGCCGGCTTTGCTAAGCACGTCCCCGTGAATCCAATAAGTTTTCTTTGCTGCAACTATGATCGCCAACAACACTATTACAGGTTCATTCGACTGCTACGTTCTGGCGGATGAAGACCGAAACATTTTGATGGGTCAGGCACGAGAATCAAAGTCCTCCATTGCCCGACTCAAAATTGAAGATCTCGTCAACCGCATCGAACAGCCGCCAATCCGAGCAATCGTTGGTTCTGTCTTTCAGGATCTGCTGAGACTATTGGAGTGTCTCGACCTGATCCAGAGTCATGTGCGCCAAGTCGACAAAGCCGATGAAACACTCGCGCTGTTTCAACTGATTCACTCAGAGGCGCAGTCGCTCATCTCGAGTGTCAAGACAGAGGCAGTGGCTGCGGAACAGATTGATGGTAATCTGGCAGAAACGCTCGATGGCATTTCGTTTGCAGTTGAGCACGACCTCAAGCGAGTCTTTGATTCGCCATTCGAAAGTCAGTCTTCCGACGAACGACAGCACATGTTGATTGGCAAACTCATGCGCAGTTATGACTTGCTGACGAACTGCTTGCAACAGTCTACACTGACTCTGGCGGCCATTTTTGATTCCTCCTTTACCGATTCGAAACTATTCACTAATTTTGATGAAAGGCTAAGAGAATCTCTTCAGCTTTGTGCTGATCTAACTGAGCTGCTTCAATGTGTCGAACACACTGAGCAACAGTTGGATCGGGATGGCTGCACGGGGCTTGTTCCAGCCCTGTTTAAGTTTCGCGCTGAAAGTATGCAGTACCTGGCGTACTCCGACTGGCCAGAGTTTGAGGGTTTCTGTGAGCGGATAGAAGCATCAACCGGAAACACCCGAAGCACAGCGGCTCTGCTTCATCAGTTCCACTGTTATCTCGAGACCCTCCTGGGTCAGGTAAGGATGAGATCCGTATTTGGCGATGTGGGCGAACAGAAGATTTCTACACCTCTTGATAATTCGTACCTGACCGGTGCTCCTATCGGCATGGATGATGCCGCTCTGACTGGCTGTTCCCCTTTCGTCGATCTCGACAAGGGCGGGGCTCGAACTTTCGAACCCAGCGGAGTCGCGGTTTTCGATCTTGCGATTGCAGCGCTCGCATAACAGACGGCTTCCCTTTCATATTAAAGCTACCCCCTTGCCCCTCAGCATTAACTCACCGGGATCAGATGCCCAGGGCCTCTCGCATAGTGCGTGCCGCGGTAGAGAAATCAAAAGTCGTTAAGCAAGCATGTCTATAGCATCACTCATGGAAGCTGTTATGAGCCGGACGCAGTATCTGCCTGCGGCCGAGATAGAGGTGGGCGTGGAACCACTGCCGGAGCAATCACGCAATGAAGTCCTGGCATTCCTCGAAGAGAGGCCAGTTCATACCGTTTGCATGATCGGGTTCATTCGCGACAATGGCCTGGAGAGTCCACATAATCGCGGAACCTTCTACGGCTGTCGCAATTCAGAGGGTCGCCTCGAAGGTGTGGCCCTCATCGGGCACGCGACGTTGATCGAAGCACGAACTGCTCGTGCAATGCAGGAGTTTGCCCGGACGGCTCAGATAGCTGCGGGTACTCAGCTGATCTTGGGGGAGCAGGATAGAGTTGAGCAGTTCTGGAATTTCTATGCAGACGAGGGGGAAGATATGCGCCTTATCTGCCACGAATTGCTCTTCGAACTCAAGCGTTCACCCCATACTCCGGAATGTTCTGACAAACTGCGGCTTGCCACCCTCGACGACCTTTCCTTGATTGTCCCCATTCATGCGCAACTAGCTTTCGCAGAAAGCGGTCGTAATCCACTGGAACAAGATCCGGTGGGCTTTAAATCCCGCTGCGCCCGGCGCATTGAAAAAGGCCGTATCTGGGTGGCGGTGCAAGATGGGAAGTTGGTATTCAAGGCCGACGTTCAGGCCGATACGCCGGACGTCATCTATCTCGAGGGTGTGTATGTTGACCCGATGGAACGGGGAAAAGGCGTTGGCCGCCGTTGTCTATCAGAGATGACTCAGCGTCTTCTTACACGCGCAAAATCAATATGTGTACTAGTGAACGAGGCAAATACTCGGGCCCAGTCGTTCTATCGTCTTTGCAATTTCAAACTGCGAGATCACTACTACACGATCTTCTTGCAGAGACAAATGCAGTCACCCCACCAGGCGCATTTGTAAGAACGACCCACCCACCTTCCTCCACATACAAATGACCACAGCCGAAAACAAGCAAAGGTTTGTGAAAGCCTACATGAACCTGGTTATCGGCTTTGGGGCTTTGTTCGTTCTCTTCTCAGGCCTCAAAATCGATACCGGGCGGTTCGATCTGCGCCTGGCGGCGATTGTGGCAATCACGGTGGTTGTTTCGAGATTCAGCATCTCGATGCCGGCATTCCGGTCGCAAATTTCGGTCTCTGACACCTTCATCTTTCTCACAATGCTGCTCTACGGAGGTCCGATAGCCACGCTCTTGGCTGGAACTGAAGCGTTCCTGTCTTCACTCCGCTTCAGTAAAAAGCCCACCACTATTCTATTCAACACAAGCTGCGCTGCCTGTTCGACCTTTTTGACAGCGACTGCACTCACCTTGTTCGTGGGCAACGTCGCCATACATCGCCATCCAGTTTCCCCAATATTTATCATCGCGCTTTCGATAATGGCGCTCGTGCAATATGCGGTGAATTCGGGAGTGGTGGCAATCTGTGGGGCCTTGCGGGCAGGCGAACCGATTTGGTCAACCTGGCGAAAGCACTATCTATGGACCTCCATCACCTACTTCGCTGGCGCATCAGCCGCAGGCCTGATTGCAAAGTTGGTCGTGGGAATGGGTACCTATCTGCTTATTGTGACTGCCCCGATTGTGGCCATTGTCTTTTTCACCTATCGAACTTATTTGAAGAATGTCGAATCTTCGATTGTCCAGGCCCAGCAGGCGGAGAAGCATGTACAAGAACTCTCCCACTACATCACCGAACAGGAGCGCATCAGAGAACAATTTTCTCAGGTGGAAAAGCTCTCTGCCCTGGGTGAGCTGGCGTCGGGCGTGGCGCATGATTTTAATAACACGCTGGCCGGCATACTGGGACGGGCTCAGCTCCTGCTACGGACCGATGACCCCGAAAAGATCCGCCGGGGGCTTGGCATTATCATCAAGGCCGCTGAAGATGGCGCTAAGACTGTTAGGCGAATTCAGGACTTTGCCCGTCAGCGACGAGATCATGATTTTCAACCAGTTTCGGTCTCTCAGCTTCTGCTTGATGTAAGTGAGATAACCAGACCGCGCTGGAAAGACAAAGCGGAGGCCACAAATATACAGATCGGACTGAATCTCCAGATTCACTCCAAATCAAGCATCCTTGGCGACGAATCGGAGTTGCGAGAAGTCCTTGTCAATATGGTCTTCAATGCTGTCGATGCCATGTCAACCGGAGGAGAACTCACACTTGCCGCTGAAGACCTCGACGGGTCCGTGGTGATCACCATCGCTGATACAGGAATGGGGATGACGCCAGAAGTGCGCTCGCGAATTTTCGATCCCTTCTTCACTACCAAGGGCAAAGCAGGAATGGGCCTCGGTCTGGCAGTGAGCTTCGGCATCATTCGCCGCCACGAGGGTACGGTTGAAGTTGATTCTGAAGTTGGCAAAGGCTCACGATTCCGCATCAGCTTACCAATGGCCAAGATGCCTGAACTAGCAAACGAGACAAGCCTGGTGACAGAACAACTGACAACTGACAGCTATCCAGTATCCATAACTCAATCCCGGCACCAGAACCAACCCACCATGCTGGTCGTCGACGATGAAGAGACGGTTCGCGACTTGTTAGGAGATATTCTAGAAAGTGCTGGTTGGAAAGTCATTCCTGCTCCTGGCGGCCGTGAGGCTTTGGCGCTGTTTGATAGTTGCCATTTTGATGGGGTTTTTACTGACGTGGGAATGCCCGGCATGACAGGCTGGGAACTGGCCCAAGCCATCCGACAGCGCAATAGTGCTATTCCGATAGCTGTGATTACTGGCTGGGGAGAGGCCGTGGGCTCCGATGAGCAAAAAGCAGCAGATGTTGATTGGGTTGTGACGAAGCCTTTCTCTGCCGAAAGGATCTTCGAGTTGACCGCAGAGATTAACAGCAGGAGCGCAGCCGCAAAACGCGCTTCATTTGCAATCGTGGCGGCTTGATTTCAGCAATCACCCCTTTGGGATAATTCAGACAAAGCTCGCTACACAATGTTCCAGTCTGGGCCGGCTTCAGCTTCGGTCAATTGTTTCTTGCGATATTCCAGCGCCGCTTTGATGTTCTTTTCCACAAGCTCCAACTGAAAAGGCTTTAGCAGATAATTGAAGGCCCCCAGACGCATCAAACCCTGTGCGTGCTCCTGATCGCTAATTCCCGAAATGATTATAACCGGCGTATGGGGATATTTCTGCCGTACATGCACCAGGAGTTCGAGACCGCTTAATCCAGACATCGAAATATCTGTGAGAACTACATCGTAGCGCTCCGATTCCAACAAGGCTAGCGCCTCTTCCGCGGCCTTAGCGGTATGACACGAATACTCCTCTGAGATCAGTTCGTAGAGAGTGTCACGAATGGTGTCATCGTCGTCCACCACCAGAATCAAGGGCATTCTATCTCCTCCGCCTTATTTTGACGGTCGCACAAAATCGCTTCATGGTGGTGCGTCCCCAGAACTGGTCAACCGCCACTGCAATTGGACGAACCGATTATAGCACCACAAAAAATACCCGGGCCAAAATAGGAAGTGCAAGCTCCGCCGTCACTATATGCTATGCTCAATACTGAGGTAGCTCGATGACGTCATCAGATGCCGTAGCTGTCGTGCATTTTGCCGGTCACGATCTGTTCATTGGAATTACCCCTTCCGGTCACGCATTAACCCTCGATGCAAATGGTGAGCGAAACGCCGCGGCGACTCCGATGGAGCTGTTACTGGTGGCCCTCGCCTCGTGCACTGCTGTCGATGTGATCAGTATCTTGCAGAAAAAACGCGAGCGAGTCACAGAATATCGGGTTGAAGTGAGGGGCGAGCGCCGGGAGGAGCATCCCCGCAGTTACAAAAGAATGGAAGTCCGGCACATCATAAAAGGCCATGCAATTTCTGCCAGGGCCGTTGCTCAGGCTGTCGAGCTTTCCGATAGTAAATACTGCAGCGTAGCCGCCTCATTGCGGCCTACTGCGGAAATTAGCTCAACCTATGAAATAATTGAAGAACGTTTGACCTGATTGTCTGAAGTAGTCTGCGATGCATAAGCTTAAGGTCTCATTTATCGCTTTCACCATCGTGCTGGGCGCCGGCCTAGGCTTTTCCGCTCCGCGCGCATCCCTCAACCCAAACGCTGCGAGAGATGTCCGCTCAGAAACTCTGGTTCAATCGGCAGACGACAACGCGCTAGCGGCGGTTCGCAAAATTGATCGGGCCTCGCGTAGCTCGGATGGCAAACTCATCCGACTACCCCCGGCCGAACACCTTCGGCGCGCCAATATTTACATGAGTAATCGGGCCTTTGAAGAAGCCCGGGAGCATTGGCAAGCGCTGGTTGGTTTCTATCCGCAGGATCCTCGAGTTGCGGAAGCGTTGTTGGGTATTGGCAGATCGCACTTTCAATCTCGGCAGTACCGAGAGGCGTACGCGGTCTATGAGCGCCTGGCCCGTACCTATCCCGCCACCAAGGAAGGTCGAGAGGCACTTAACTTCAGCGGTTCAGCACTCCTCCGTTTGGGAAACCCGGCGGCGGCAGTTGCAAAATATATTGAATACATCGAGCGGTTTCCCAACGGGGAGCGCATAGACACCGCCCACCTCAACGTAATCGACACGCTCCGGGAAGCCGGAAGAAACGAAGAAGCAGTAGATTGGGTAGGCCGTACCCGGCAGAGATTTGCCGGCACGTCCACGGAGACGAATGCGCTCTTTGCTTTGTTGCGTTTGTTTGTGTCGGAGGGCAGTTGGCAGCGTGCCGTTTCAACCGCAGAGGAGCTTACTCGTAGAGGTTTTCAGAGAGGCGTGTTAACGACACCTGGCGAGATTGCTTACCTTAAAGCTTATAGTCTTGATCGTGCCGGGGACCGCGAAGGAGCCATCAACGCATATCTGCTCGTTAGCGATAGCCCTGGCTCATTCTATGGTTGGCTTGCCAGTCAGCGGTTGATGGTTCTGACCAAGGGTGGAAAACAACAATCGCTGCTGCGCGAACGCGTGGAACGAGTTAACACTCAAATTGCGGCTCAGGAAGATTCATTTCCGGCACCATACCGGCAAACGATTGTCAGAGCTGCCAGAACGCGCAAGCTTGATCCACGTTTCATACTGGCCCTAATTCGGCAGGAGAGCGTATTTCGACCTTTGGCCAAATCTCCCGCCGGCGCTCGCGGCCTGCTACAACTGACCATGGATGCGGCCCAGAAATATGCCTCACACGCGGGACTAAATGCCTTGCGGGAAAGCGAACTCTATCGTCCGGAAACCTCAATCCTTGTAGGAAGCGAATACTTGGCCCACTTGACACAGCTATTTCCCAACATGCTCGAGGCCGTTGCTGCCTCTTACAATGGCGGCGAGGACAACGTTGCACGTTGGGTAAAGCGTGCAAAGCACAGGGAACCTGGAGTCTTTACTTCTGAGATTGGGTTTGACGAGACCAAAGCCTACGTGCAAAAGGTCATGACAAATTATCGCGCCTATTGTCTGCTGTACACGATCGATCTAGCACGAAAATAGCTGCCCCAGGTGTTGACCTCTCACGATCTCTTACGGTTCCGGACTGAAACGCCGGTCTTCAAACCCACGCGCAGCCTCGCGTCTCCGTAACACGTCGTCGCGCGATGCCGGTCGAGGCAAAACTCCCAATCTCACCAGTGCTGGATAGTATTCGTACCGAATCGTTACCTCCCTGACTGGACGAGGCTCGAGTTCCATACTGATCCATTGCACCTCGTTCGTGACGGAACGACCGATCCCAGTCGCTGCATATTCATCGTCAACCACAGACGCCGAAGCTTGTGCCTTCTCCTGTGCGGGCGACTCAGCACGGCCAGACGGCGCACCAGATCCACTACGCGCACCATCTTTGTCACGTAAAGGTCGAGGCTGCGGCGGTATTGTTAAAGGCCTGGGAACCGGCGTCTTTTCGCGGAAGAAGACTGCCGAAACCACCCCTAGATTTGATGTCTGACCGAGTTTGGCAGCATAGGAATCGCCCTCAGTGGTGAAGTAGAATCTGCGAGCACGCGTGGAACTCATCTGCCAACCGTCAACCTGCAGGGTCTGGTAAGGATCTATTACCCATTTGCTGGCGTTCCAGGCCGAAGTGCGACGGGCATCAATCGAGTTGAGACCATCAACAGATAGCGCAACCGCAATCCGGTACGGGTACGGATTGCGAATTTGCACCTGGTATTCAGCTCCTTGCACGGCTTCGACATAAGAGCGGCCTTTTGCATAGTATTCCTCGAGCGGTCGGCCGTTGACGAGGATCTCGAGTTCGCCACCAAAGGCACGAACGCTGGATGCGGTCTCAGAACTTGAAGAAGCGATGACCGGACCGGCTCCAGCGGTCTGCCCATCCAGCAATAAGACACCTGCGAGAATCGCGGCAATTCCGGCGATGCAGGCTGTCGTCCACTTATTCCTCATAATTGTTTCCTCCAGAAGGTGATTACAACCTTGACCGCTAAAAGAACGTCGAATGCTGTCGCAACTTGCGGGGTGATTCTACTGATTCCGGTGACCGGCCCAAAAAGAAGGTTGGAACCAGGTGCTAAACCCATGATTTGCAAGGCCTCGTAAAACCGCGCCGCTCGATGGATCCTGTTTTTGCATGTTGAGTAACAACTCGGGTAAAGCTACAATTATGAGCCCACGTTCCCACGGAAACCGCCTAGTAGTTCTGGGTTAAATTGGCCGAGTGTTTAGGAGAGACTGATGGAGTATGCCCTGACTGCAACAAAGGAGGAGGCCCGTGCAGGCTCTTTCTATGACAAGATTGCGAAACTTTATGACCTTACCTTTAAGCTAAATGGTTATGGCCGCTCTCTTGACCAGTACTTCGCCAGCCACCTGCTGCCGGTTTCCCGCGGCGCCCGCATCCTCGATGCAGGAAGCGGCACCGGTTTACTGACTCTCGCTCTATTGCGGTGCCTTCGCTTTCCCGTAAATATTACGGCCCTGGATTTGTCGGCAACCTCCATCGTCGCTGCCAAAAAGGCCATATCGCAAAGCTCCCCGCATGGGCGTGACGTGAGCTTCGCCCAGGGAAACGTCCTCTCACTGCCTTTTGCCGATAATACTTTTGATCTGGCCGTTACCAGCGGGGCGCTGGAATATGTGGCACTTGAGGATGGGTTAAGCGAACTCGCGCGAGTGATTGCTCCAGAGGGCCATTTGCTTCATCTACCTTGTAGACCGTCCCCCGCCAGCACTTTTCTGGAGATCTTATTCCGCTTCAAATCGCATTCACCCAGAAAAGTGCTTTACAGTACCGAACGGCATTTTCGCATCGTCCATCACTACCGGTTCAAGCCACACGAAATTATCGGTTGGAGCAAAACAGCCCTATTGGCTCAAAAACTCTAACGGGCTTCCCCGAAGTGATGAGTCTGGGGTCTGAAGTCCGGGTAATAACATTCTCCCCTTCGACTGTTTCATTTCCTTATTTCTGTTTCTTTCTCAGACTCTTGCCAACGTCGCGGTAACACTCCTTAGTGCACAGGCACAAGCCGGATGATTCGATCATCGTCTTTCGCAGGGTTGCCGCGGCCGTCGCGATTCGAGGTAGAAAAATAGATTGCTCCATCAGGTCCCTCTGCCACATCTCGAATACGTCCATACTTGCGCTCGAGCAGATTTTCCTGCTTCAACACTCGCCGTCCGTCGAGGACCACTCTGATGATTCGTTCGCCACGCAAACAACCAAACAAAAAGTTTCCCCTAAACTGCGAAAAAGCGGAGCCACGATAAAACATGCCACTGGCGGGGGCACATGCCGGCGTGTACTCTAAGAGAGGGCTTTCCAACCCCTCTTTTTTTTGCTCATGATGAATCAGCGGCCAGCCATAATTTTTGGCACGCTCGACAATGTTGACTTCGTCTCCGCCTCCAGGGCCATCAAAACCGCTGGGGCCATGTTCAGTCTGAAACATCAACTGGCTTCCCGGCTGCCAGTCGAGTCCTTGCGCATTACGATGTCCATATGACCAGATCTCCGGCCGCGCGTCGTTCCGATTAACAAACGGATTATCGGGGGGCACACTTCCATCGTCATTCAGCCTCAGGGTCTTACCTGCCAGAGAATCAAGACGCTGTGCCAGCTCACGTTCGGTGGCATCCCCTGTGGTTATGTAGAGCTTACTGTCCGAACCGAACCGTAAACGGCAACCGGCGTGATATTGAGCAGCGGGAATGTCTTCAATGACGACTTGGGAGTCAGCAAAGCCAGTTGGCGTTTCACGGTAACGTACAACACGCACTCGCTGTCCCGCTTTTCCCTTGTAGGTGTATGAAAGATAAAGGAGATGATTCGAGGCAAACTGAGGATGCAGAACAATGCTCATCAGACCGCTTTCGCCTGACGACTCAACATCTGCCACCGTGAACAAGGGCCGGGAATCCAGTTTTCCGTCGGCAAACACTCGTACGCGACCAGGTCGTTCCGTAAACAGCATGCGCCCAGTCTGGTCCCAGACGATCGACCAGGGTACCTGAAGCTCACCGGCCACGGTCTCCACGCGAAAACTAACCTGGTCACTCGCCGAACTTTCCAACTCTCCTGCGCCGCTGCCTGCGGGCGGGTGACTACAGTTTATGCCGCATACGACAAACAAAACTGCGGCGATAATTGGTATTTTCACTTCCCTATGCTCGCAAGCATCCTAGCTTAGCTAGAAGGCAATGGCCTCTCGCCAGTCGTACTGGTCAGCGACGGAATCTAGTGTTGAATATACTCGTGCAGAAGTTTGATCTCGTCGCCCTGCTCACTTAGCTCCACACGCATGAGGTCGCGCATGGACAACATGCCAACCCAGCGTTCGCCATCGACTACGGGGAGATGTCTGGTCCCGATTAGTTCCATGCGCTCGAGTGCCTGGTGCGGTGTTTCGTCGCATCTTATCACGGCGCGCAAATCGCTGGTCACCTCGCCCACCTTTACTCCTCGTGGATCGCGTTGCTGAACAACAACACGCCGGAGAACATCCCGCTCCGAAAAAACACCTAGCAACTTACCATCATCATCCACCACGCAGACAGCACCAATATTGCGCGTGGCCATAAACTCCGCTGCTTCTTGTACTGTCGCAGACGCGTTCATCGAGTAAGGCTCTCTATTACGAATGACGTCTCTGATCAGCATCTTGAGCCTCCTGAAGCTGTGCTGGGTTTCAGTGGATTTGTATCCGGCTATTATATGAGAACTCTGTTGCGTGTGTCTCTAGCCATTTAACCAAACAGTCTGGCCTGGGCCGAAGGCCGCCGAAAGGTCCGGCGCGGCTTGGCGTCGCTCTCGCTTTGCTTGTTGAAGCCCAATCGCTCGCAGTGGATCTTAAAGAGTCGGTAAATTGCTTCCCAATAAGGGCCCTTACCCCGCATTCGTTCCCCGAACACGGCAGAATTGAGTTTCCCCTCACGGGCGTCTCTAATCCGGTTCATTATCCGATCCGCCTTAGTTGGCAGCTTTTCCCGCAGTCTTTGTTCGAAATAGGGCGCCACATTTCCCGGTAATCGCAACATGTTGACGAAAGCCCTATCGGCGCCTGCTTGTCTCGCTCGCGTTAGCAATTCAGGTATGTCAGTAGTGAGTCCCGGGATTACCGGTGCAATACCGATGCCGACGGGAATCCCTGCCGCCGCTAAATGTGCCATTGCATGGAAGCGAGCGTCTGGCAGCGGCGCGAAGGGCTCAACGGCTTGCGCAGCCTCACGATCGGCAAATGGGATCGTGAAAAAGACGGTCAAGCTCGCTTCGCGCGCCAACTCCTGAAGCAGATCGACGTCGCGACGAATGAGCGCCGACTTGGTGACAATGCCCACAGGATTCCGAAACTCTGCGCATATCTCCAAACACCGGCGCGTCAACTGATAGTGAGCTTCCAGCGGCAGGTATGGGTCAGAGGTAAACGAGAAGACTATCTCGTCGCCTCTCCAGGATGGCCGCATTAGTTCATCACGCAATAACTCCGGAGCCCGCGCCTTGACGATGATTTTGCGCTCAAAGTCTGTGCCTGCGCCGTAACCCAGATATTCATGGGTCGGCCGGCTAAAACAGTAAGTGCAAGCATGAATGCAGCCGCGATAGCAGTTTACGGAGTAGTCGAAACCTACATCCGGGCTGTTATTATGAGCAATGATCGAGCGCGTCTCAGTCTCTTCGAAGACTTCGAGCTTCACTTCAGGTGGCTCACCAAGCCACTCAACTGAATGGGTCAGCCAGGGATTAGGAGGATTCGCTACATAACGCATAAGTTTGTGGCAGATTACCCGGCCGGAATCTCCACGACCATCATCGATTCCACGGCAAGGAAGAACAGGAACACTCGCGATGATTCAGAATCCTCCCGCTCCACGAGCGCCACATAGTCATTCGTAATCTCCCCCTCGTAAATGCCGCCGGACACAGTCTTAATGGTAACGGCCTGCCCTTTGAAGCGGCGAAACAGATTTTCGGTGTGTTGTCGTTCCATTTTCATTGTTTCGCGCCAAACCCGGCCTGCCCTGGACCACTCTGCCGGACGGTTGCCGACCACGTAACGAAGAAGAAGCGATATTTATCAGGATCTTCCAATGTCAGGAAGCGGCCGCCCCACCCTTCGTCAACGGGTGGTTCCAACTTAGCCCCACGGCTCTTCAGCTCATCGTAGAACGCATCGATGTCTTCCACTCCCAGGAATACGTGCATCCCACGGCCGCGTCTTAACATCGACTCTACGTGTTGGGCCAATGTAATGCGAACGCTGCCTGCCCGCAAGGTAGCCATCGGCGGTTCGGCTTGAGCGCTATCTGTTTCGATAGGTAATCCCAGCAGATCCCGGTAAAACTGGAGCGACTCCTCGAGATTATTGACTTCCAAAAACAGAAGATCCACACCGGTTATGTTCATTGCGGACGGCCTAAAGATTTAGTACTACATAGACACCTAAACCGCCAGCGATTACCAACGTCCAGAATACAATTTCCTGAAGCAACCAATGGCTGCGAAAAAAATTGGTCGATGGCAGTGACGCATTCGCTGCGCGCATCGCGCCGCGCGCCATTAGTACTCCAAACAGAATCACAAATACGGCAAGAATGGCGAGGGGCCAAAGGAACCAGATCCACTGTGAGCGGACCAGGAGCAAGAGAAACAGGCCGAGTAACAAGCAGAGAAACGCGCTCAGGCCATGTCCAAAGAGGCCAATATCCCTCGCGGGAGCTGCTGTTACGGTCGTGAATTGACTCTCGGCCGCCCGGCGGCGCTGATTATCATAAAGCAGCCGCACAGCGTCATCCTTGAGCACACCATAGGCTTCATTGAGCGATTTCATAGCCTCTTCATTCCCTCCGCGATCCGGATGGTGGCGGGCTGCCCGCTGTTTGTAAAGACGTTCAATGTCTTGCCGCGAACTGCTCTCACTGGCACCCAGAATTCCGTAGTAGTCTTTGTTCGTATCAAACTGGCTCATGGCGTTCCGGGCGATTGTAGTTTTGGCATTTTCTATTTGCAATTGTTCCAGCCATATCCGCGACCACAAAGCATGACAGTGCTGTGTTAAACTCTAAGCGTCCGGATTCATGATGCATTCATTCGCTCCAGGAGATGACCTGATTTTCCAGTTGGAGAGCTGCTATGGTCTGCTTCGAGTACTCGCCGTGGAAGGTGAGGGTATAGAAACTGTCTGGCACCTGCTGGCTTATGAGGATTTCTTTCCGGACGTCGAGTCGGCGGAGAGAGCGCTCGCTGAACCGTCTTCACTGAGAGTTAGTAAACCGCATATGGCACTGACCGATCGGGCCTTTGAACGGACCCCGGCGGCTCGACTTAGCAACCGCGAGCTAAGTGAAGATGAGCTCACGGCTTACCGTGAGTGGGTTGGCTCGGAGAAGCATGTCTCGGATCGCTCTGCATTATTGTTGCTGGGTATTCGATGAGATAGGTCGAGCAGCAGGCTGCGCCAGTTTTCATTATCCATTTGTTGCTAAACTGAACACCGCATAAATGACGATGAATCGTTTCCTTCCTCTTCGTCTAGTCAGCTGCTAATAGCAAACTGATTAATGTCAATTCAGAAATGGCAAATGAAGCATTCATGTTCACAAGGATCCGTATTTTCAATACCAGGAATTCTTTGCATCCATTTCAGCGTATTGGTGTCGCGACGAGGCTGCGCTGGCTCCTGCTGAGCGCGGTTGTCCTGGCGTCGTCTCTGTCTTCAACAAAAGCCGCGCGTCGGGAACGATTGATTGACTCCTGGCAACCCACTCACTACTCCGTCCAGATCACATTCAATGATCAATTGAACGAAATAGCGGCGCGCACTGAGCTTACGATCCAGTGTCTCAAAGATGATCTGTCACTAATCGATCTGGATTTCGGAGCGCTGGATGTCGACGCGGTCACTGTTGACAACCACCCTTCAGACTTTGAACATTCAAACGAGTTACTAAAGGTCAAGCTGCCGCGACCGGTTGCCAGAGGGACTCGGCTCATCGTGGCCGTTGCTTATCACGGGAAACCCGCCGACGGACTGATACTAACCAAAGACAAGGATGGCAAGCCCTCAGCAGTGGGTGATAATTGGCCAAATCGAGTACATCACTGGATCCCTTCTCTGGACCATGCGGCAGCAAAAGCCACGGTGAGTTTTACTGTTACCGTTCCAGCCCGCGATCTGGTGGTAGCCAATGGCAAGCTGGTTCAGATGCAATGCACCAACCCGACTTCACGGACGTGGAGTTTTGTAGAGGCAGCGCCGATTCCTCCATATTGCATGATCGTCGCGGTTGGCGAATTTGCGCAACTTGAACCGAAGAGTTACACCGTCACGCCGCTCTCTTACGTGGTGCCGAAGTCTGATAAAAGATTCGCCATGCAGGGGTTTGCTCCAGCCATCCCCTCGCTAAAGTTTTTCAGCCAGACAATAGCGCCTTATCCCTATGAGAAACTTGCGCTGATTGTTGGCGCAACGCGTTTCGGTGGCATGGAGAATTCTAGTGCGATAGTTTTTTCAAGCACCTTGTTCAGCCCCACTCACGAAGCCATAAGCAACGTCTTCAAGATTCGCGAAGGTATTGTAAGTGTGGTCGCGCATGAGATAGCGCATCAGTGGTTCGGCGATTCGGTCACCGAATCGACCTGGGCCGACCTATGGCTGAGCGAAGGCTTTGCTACTTACTTTGCCGGGCTTTTTATTCAGAAGCATGAAGGTGAACAAGCATTTCGAAGGTACATGAAGGAAGCCGCAGACGCCTATTTCATGTATGAAAAGCAACAGCGCAAGCCAATTTACGACACCGAGACTGAGGATCTCATGCAACTGCTCAACCCCAACAACTACCAGAAAGGCGCCTGGGTCCTGCACATGCTTCGCTCTCGTCTGGGTGATGAAAGTTTTTTTCGTGGCCTCCGCGCCTACTACAGCGCGCATAAGAATTCGACTGCTAGCTCTGAGGATCTTCGTAGGGCGCTGGAGCAAGCGTCGGGCCTGGACTTAAAGGAGTTTTTTGAGCAATGGATTTATGGCAGTGGCCATCCAGAATATGACCTCCGGTGGGATTGGAATAATGACAAAGGAATAATGAAGCTGCACCTTAAGCAAGTTCAACCCGAGCCGTACTTTGCAAACTGGCTACCGGTCGATCTGATCACTGGAAAGATCAAAAGCCGAGTCATTTTCAAACCTAGCGCCAAGGATACAATTATAGAGTTGTCATTGAAGCAGCAGCCGAGCTCAGTTGCAATCGACCCAGAAGGCACGGTGTTGAAAGAGGTGCTCTCGCAACAAGAAGGTGGATAAGCAATCCCGCACTTCCGAAAGCAGTGTTTGGCAGCTTAACGACCAAGCTCGGCCAAGAAAATGAAGTTTGGGCGTCGCCACAATCCTGCATCAGCCTTGCCGACGATTAGCGGAGAACCATTCATCAAACTTCGCAGAACAACTCTTTTTTGTATCCAAAACCGCTTGACAACGTCTTAGGCCTGCGAGTATTTACTTGCCGCAGCCAAGCCCGTTCAGGACCTTCACTCAGATCCTTCGGGATCCTGGTTCGATAGATTCGGGGAATACGGTTCATCTGCTCATACAACCTCACTTACGTTCGAGAGGCCTACCGATGGAGTAAAGAGCAATGACTACAGCTAATCAAAAAGCTCTTGATTATCGCTCGCGGCTCTTCGCCATTCAGAAGGCGATGGGCAAAACCAAATCCGACCTGGCTCGTGTAATTGGAAACTCCGCCATTGTCATGATGGGCGCTGCGGTGCTCATACTTTTCATTGTGGGCACCGTAACATCTGGAGCTCTCTTCGAATTTGAGAAGACCATGCATGATTGGGGAGTTTCATTCGAAAATCTTGGTAGAACGCTGGGCATTCTGCTTTGGCCGGTCGTAGTTTTCTGCATCGGCTTCGTCCTGGCGTTGCCGTTCCTTGCTCTCTATTTTTTTGGAAAGCTGGTAAAGGATGTCTTCGTCTTTCTTACCATGAAGACAAAGACCTTCAGTTGTCTCGGTTGCAATGCGAGGTACCAAGTCTTTCGGACCGTTAAGGAATATGTTTGTCCAGATTGCCGGCTGGTTATGCAATTTCAATATCCGGATGATCTGGTGCGGCTCGAATGCGCCCACTGTCATCTCGGATTTGCTGCAAGTAAGGAGTTACACTCGATAAACTGCGTGAGTTGCGACACACCGCAGCGGGTAGTCGCTGGAGTTTGTGAGGTTGATTGCGAAACAATCAGGTGTCCAACGTGCGCTTTTGCTATGCCTGCTTCGGCAAAGTTCTGTGCAAACTGTCTCTCGGCTTCCCAAGCATATTCACCCGTTGATATACCAGAAAAGCCCGGCGAGCGCTGCGTGCTGCGACGTTTGATGGCTACGCACACAGCAGCATGAAAAGCCGCTTGGCTGCCGAAAAGCTCCTAGCAAAGAACGAAGTAGCGACAGCTGTAGATGCTCGATCGCGTATGGCCCGGGCAGTCACTGGCATCGACCCAAAGAAAATACTAGCATACGTCGATTCGGCAGAAATGGATGTGGCTTGTCTCCAACTGATCGATTGCCTGAGGTCAGAGCGGATACGCGAATCGATCGAGTTGGCAATTCACGAAGCGGACATGGTTCATGCGAAATATGCCAAGGCGTTACACGAATCAATCAGGATGGAAAAAACGGTTTTCGCTGACATCGAAACGATCAACCAGATCGCCCGTTGTTATCTAGAGCTACGTGATCGCTTGCTGGACAGGCTCAGCGAAATGGATAAAGATCTCGCGAACAGAGTCAGGCGAATCACAATGACCTCCGGATTACAAAGCACCTCGGATGTAATCACTCTCTTTGGTTCAGCGGGCAGTAACCCGGCCGATTCCGAGTCGCGATTCGAACTTGAGTGCTACATGCAGTTGGAGGGTTCGGCGTCCAGCTACTCGATCACGAATCCCCAGGTGCTACTTGAGCTGGCAAAGGCGCTCGAGGGTAGGACAGCTCGAGCAGCAGGAGCCGGGGTATAGAGACTCTGGAAAGCATGTGCTCTTACCCCTGTACTGTTACGTCATGAACGCCCAGAGTACGAACAGCCATGCTGCAGCAACTGGGAGGCCGTGCAGGGCAAAGCTTCCCCAGGGTTTTGGAATCCGCCCATCATGTGGCGCAACAAACCCGGCCAAGGCCACAAGCAATAATCCGAAAACAAAGATCGACCAACCCAAAAACATGAGGCTTCCGACGGCTCGCAGAAAGCTCTTTTGAAGTTCGATCCCGGCGCCAAGAACCAGGCCAGTTCGTGTGATCGTACGCAGGGACAGCGTAAGACCGAAGGCAAAGACGTGGGCCGCCAGAAAGGACCGCCAGGTATCATCCAGGTCTTTGGCGGAGAGGCCACGTTTGAGTTCCAGTGCTAACTTCCAGATTGCCTTACCAAGGAGCCAGACTCCAAGGCCGACGAAGAATAGCCAAAAGACAATGGCGCCCTCTTTTGAGCGCTTGAATGGATTGGGATTGACAATGCGGACACCCTCTGGCGCAGGTTCATAAAATTCGCTCAGAATCTCGGCCTGGCGCGGCCAGTGGGCAAATAGCGGTGGTAGTACGAAGGCAAGGACGATTGCAGCGATGATGGCCGCCTTCTCTGCCCGCAGGGTGATAATCTCCTGCTGCCTTCGTTTGATGACGCGGCTAAGAAAAAAGGTTGATGGGAAAAGAAGGATGCCCCAACCCAACATGAGGGGAAACAACTCGCTCATTTTTACGCGTTCCCCTTGCCGAAAGTCACATTAGCCACCGCGCTTTGG
This sequence comes from Pyrinomonadaceae bacterium, assembly GCA_035283325.1. Classification (GTDB taxonomy): domain Bacteria; phylum Acidobacteriota; class Blastocatellia; order Pyrinomonadales; family Pyrinomonadaceae; genus PSRF01. The sequence continues at coordinate 27,136 of DATEUF010000261.1, forward strand.
TGGTCCACCAAATGACCTAGACGAATTCCAGCCAGCCTCTCCTATTGTGCAAGCTTATCGTGCGTCTAACGTCAATTCAACTAATGCTGAATGAATTAAGATGTTAACGCACTCCTCGGCATTCCGCGTTTGTCCGCGACGCGATGGAACTGAAGCGCTCCTGATACTCGGTTGAGGTAACAAACGCGCAGACCAGGCCACGAAAATTGCCCGGTTCACGGTTTGCAAGCACATCTAACCAGAACGCGTAGCCCCCTGCGTCTGGATCCCGCTGAAGGAAGCCGAAGTACTGCATCAAGACAAACACTGAGTTGAATTCCTGATTCTGAAAGTCAGGGATTGATATTACGCTGCTCAAAACCTGCGCCCGGGTCTTACCCGCATCCATCGCGTCGATCTCCTGTTGTCGCGCAACGGTGAATCCTATTAACCCGGCAGTATCGAAGAGAGCGTTAACAAACTGCGCATTGCTTTGTGAGGCCGGATAAAGTTGGCGAAATTCCGCGCGCTTAACAAAATCATCAGCGAGAGCCGCTCGGTTCGCCTCAAGCTCGGGTCCTCCAATCACTTTACTGCGGTCGAGGACAAACTCTGCATAACCGGGCAGGCGACCAAGACCACCTTGGTACAACCCATAAACGAATTGACCGCTGGCAGTTCCGTTGCTTGTCGAATACCCGATTGAGAGCTCGTTTGCCGTCTTTCCCATACGCGTTACCTCAAGCGACGCGCTTCCTGCGCCTTCACCGATGACAAATGATGTGGCGCCAAACTGGAAACTGCTTGCAGAAGCAGAAGCTTGGCACCGTTACTACCAGGAGTGACGGACTCTGAAGACGGAGTTACACTCAGAGCAACTGTATAAAAACTGATGGCGAACCGGTTGACCTCATTTGCCACACTTACTGGTTCCCAGGGGCAGGCGCGTTTTTACTGCCAAACTAGCGGTCGAGAGGTAGCAATGAAAGCCACACTGAAGCGCTACGGATTACCGATGGCAGCGTTCATTGGTTTGTTAGGCTCCTCTCTCCTCATTAAGTGGCTATTCAAAATTAACCTCAACCCGGTAATTCCGATGATTGGAGTGTTGGTTGCCGCCTCGTGGTACGCCGGCCGGGGACCTGGAATTATGTTAGCCGTGACCTCGAATCGCTGATCACCGTGACCAACCGTCTCAACCACGTTCCAGATACAGTCGGTAACACTATCGCTCGACTAATACTGTTCCTGCTCATAGCCGTCTTCGTATCGAGCAGGCGCCAGGCTGAGGACAGGCTGCGAAAAGCGCTAGAAAATGAAGTAGCGGCAAATAGGTTACGGTTGGAATTCTTGGCTACGGTTTCGCACGAGATTCGAACTCCGCTGACAACAATTAGTGGTTGGGCCCACATGCTTGCCACCCTGCCTCTTAGCGCGAATGAAACAAGGAGAGCGGTGGACGTCATTGCTCGCAGCGCAAAAACGCTACTGCAAGCTGTTGAAGATATTCTGGATACTTCTCGTATTAGTCTCGGAGTTTTACAGTTGCGGCCCGAACCGGTCTTGTTGGAAGAGATAGTGTCGAACACGATTGCGGGCCTACAGCTCGCGTTGGACGGAAAGCAACTAAAACTACACACGGCCCTAACTTCAGTAACCGTTACTGGTGACCCTGTGCGGCTCCAGCAGATTTGTTGGAACGTTCTGGCGAACGCAGTGAAGTTCACGCCGCAAGGCGGCGAACTAGCCGTAAAGCTAAACCGCGATTCTGAGCGCGCATGGTTGAGGGTGGCTGATACCGGAATCGGTATTGAGCCAGAGTTCTTACCTTACGTCTTTGAACCGTTCCGCCAGTCCGACAGTTCCGACACCAGGTCGTACGGCGGCCTTGGCTTAGGTTTATCTATTACTAAGAAGTTGGTGGAGCTGCACGGCGGGAGTATCTCTGTATCGTCAGTCAAAGGATCCGGCACGGAGGTAGAAGTTAGTTTGCCACTAGTCGGCTTGAAAGCTCATTTACCAGCAGACTTAGCGAGCGGTGGAAACCTCACCACTGAGCAGTACAGGCAGGCATTAAAGAATTGATGAGAGGCCTTATTCCAATCATCCAATCCGCAGTTGCCGTTGCTACCTCATAATCTAGTCAGTTTCTGTTTTGTCGTGTTTCTTTTTCGGCAAGATTCCGCTTCGTAGCGAGTTTCGTCCTCCAGGCCCTTCGCCCCCCAATCCAGCAACGCGTTTCCCCTACTACTTCGAGACTCTTTAGTTTCGCACATTGACTTTGCCGTATAAAGTCATTTACGTTGTATTGGACTTTGCGGGCGTTTTTAAGGCCACGGGGGGATATTGAAACTGTCGCCGCTAATTGAAGTTCTTGCTGGTTCGGAGAAGGGGCACAGCCCGAGTGGTTTCAGGCAACTGACCGGCGAGGCAAGCCAACGCCGCACATCGGGCGGCTGAGCCGTAAACTGCAGACGCGAATTCCATCTACAAAAGTGGGAGCGCGAACAAACTGGAGGGCACTTGAACTCTTACACTATTGCAACCAACAGGAGGCGGCTCTGAACGTGAGACGGTCGCTTAAAAGCGTGAAGCTGATTCTTCCCGCGTTGACCGAGGCAACGAGTCCCTACTGGCGGCCGATCAAGTATTCGCTCTTTCCGCCCCCTGGCTTAGCTACCCTCGCCGCGTATCTCGAACCTGACCTCGAAATCTCTCTGCAAGACGAGCACGTCGAGAAGCTCGACCTCAACGACCAACCAGACTTGGTGATCATTCAGGTCTACATCACCAACGCGTACCGGGCCTACCAGATTGCTGACCACTATCGTGCGGGTGGTTCATACGTCCTGCTCGGTGGCCTCCACGTCACCTCGCTGCCGGATGAGTCGGCACCCCACGCAGATACGATCTTTATCGGACCCGGAGAGCACACGTTCCCGCAATTCTTACAAGATCTGGCGGCAGGCGTGCCAGAACGCCGCTACCAGGCGGCGGTGCGTACGCTGGAAGGGCTACCGCCCATACGGCGGGATCTTATTCAGCGACAGCGATACCTGGTCCCGAACTCGATCGTCGTCTCGCGAGGCTGTCCCCATCATTGCACCTTCTGCTACAAGGATGGTTTCTTCGCGGGAGGGCGCTCATTCTATACGCAGCTCGTGGACGACGCGCTTGCCGAAATTGGCCGCCTTCCCGGCCGGCATCTCTACTTCCTCGACGATCATCTCTTCGGGAATGCCCGGTTCGCCCGAGATCTCTTCCGTGGCATGAAGGGGATGGGCCGCATCTTCCAGGCAGCCGCAACGGTCGACTCGATCCTGCGCGATGATTTGATCGAAGAGGCAGCCGCCGCCGGTCTGCGAAGTCTGTTTATTGGGTTCTAAACGCTCTCCAGCAGCGGCCTTGAGGGCGCCGGCAAGCGCCAGAACCTCGGACGCAGCTATTACGAGGTCGTGCGCCGGCTTGACAGCCTCGGCATCATGATCAACGGCAGCTTCGTCTTCGGCTTAGACGGAGACGACTGCGACGTCTTTCCCCGCACCGTAGACTGGGCGGTCCAGATTGGAATCACTACGGCCACCTTCCACATTCTGACGCCGTACCCCGGTACTGCTTTGTTCACAGACATGGCCGCACGTAACCGCATCCAAACGCAGGACTGGGACTTGTACGACACGCGCCACGTTGTCTATCGGCCTTCACTCCTGTCACCGGAAGAACTGAAGCGTGGGTATGATTGGTCCTATGAAGAGTTCTACCGCTGGGGGTCCATCTTTGAGGCGGCTTCGGCGCACAAATCGGTAAAGCACCGGATGAAGCACTTCTTCTACAGTGCAGGTTGGAAGAAGTTTGAGCGCGCATGGGACTTCGTCATCCGGATCAAGCAATTGTCACAGATACGGCCTCTCCTTGAAGCCGTTCTGGCGCCGGTAGAAACCTCGGCCGCGCCAGTGGCCTCGGCCGACATCCTGGGAGCGCTGGCATCCTTGCCTGCCGTTGGCCGTTGCCAGCTTCAAATAGATCTCCGCCGGGAACGAATGCAATTTCGAGAAAATAGCGGCACATATTATGTGCTTGACATTCTGGTCAAGTCTAATGGAGTTTTGTAACATCAGAGGTGCTTTATGGACAATGAAAAAGATCCCTGGGCGCTGGGAGAACGCCGAGAAGAGTTGAAGCGGAGGCGACGTGCCTTAAACGCTTTCGCGAGCAGATTTTCAGGCAACAGCCGGAAGTGCTCGCCGAGATAGAGAAACTATGAAAGCCTATGTCATTACCACAGGCGCAATCTTTCTTTTGATTACGATTGCGCATATTTTGCGAATTGCAATGGAGGGTCGGCATCTCGCAAGTGAGCCCTTATACATTCTACTCACCGTTGCCTCGGCAGCACTTTCTATCTGGGCCTGGCGCGTGCTGACAGGTCTGAACCGTTGATGCCATAAAAGGCGAACCGTTGATCGAATGAAGGATGACCCCAATTGTTTGCGTTTCGCCCCTGAAGGCTGGCATACCATTACTCCCCGAATCGTCGTTGATGGCGCCAGTCAGTTCGTAGAGTTCCTTTGGCAGGTGTTCGGCGCAAGGGGAGAATATCTCGAAGCGCGTCCATCCGTCCTCAGGATCGGGGATTCACTAGTGATGATTAGTGACGCCGGAATTCGTAATCCGATGACCGCGTTTCTCTACATCTATGTCAACGATGCAGACGCGACGTATCAACGTGCCCTCAACGCTGGTGCGCGTTCTCTCGAAGAGCCGTTCAATACGCCCTACGGGGATCGTCGCTGTATGGTAGAAGACAAATGGGGTAACACCTGGCAAATCGCAACGCAAATGGCAGATATCGCCTAACGGCTTCATCTCTAAAAGACCACTTTACTAACCACTGTCCAAAATAGGTCTTGACATTCTGGTCAAGTCTAATAAAGTCTCACTACATCTGAGTACATCGCAATCACCGCTGCGGCGAAATCGATTCGCAATGGCGACGGCCTACGTTCCGCTTCACACTTTTAAGATCTGGTGCGGTGCGTCAGGCTCCTAACGAGAGGGCTCGGCGTCGCCCTAAGGCCAGCGTTTAGTTAAATAAGCGTCTTATGTATGAAGTAGGCAGGGTGGTTATTGAAACCTTATAACGAGTATGTGCAAGAAAGGAGAAAAATGAATTACAGGACACGTTTGAAGCTGTTGTTGTCAATAGTGTTCGCCCTCGCAGCGGCGGCGGGATTGCTGATTACCACGCACGTGGGAGCGCAAAGTCAATCCAATCAGAACCCACAAAAATCTTCATTCACGCCCGTCATCGAGGAACCCTTGGACGTCGTGATGAAACGCGACAAGGCCGCGAAAGCAAATGTCATGGCGGCCGCACGCCGTCTGCTCGAGGAGCGCTACGATCTTACCCCGCGCACCGATGCAAACGTGCGGATGACGCGCGGCAAGCCTGTTCCAGTGGGTCCTACAGCGCGTTTGAAGAGTGGGGTTACCTGGGAACAACTGGGCCGCATGAGTCCCGATGAAATCAGGTCGAAAGGAGTGTTTCCATATCTGCCGCTGCCCCATGTCAGCCATCCTGTGGGTGGCATGGTTTTTCCGCAGATGCATGTAAAAGTCCAACCACGTCTCGAACGGTTTGACATGGACTTTGACATTCCCGAACCGTTCCTGCCGGAGTTTCCACCAGCCATTTTTTTGACGACCCGCCCGGATCTCGGAGATGTGTCAAAGGGACAACTGGTCACGATTAACAACTTCTACGAAATCTTCAACGGGATTCTCAATCCCAAGCAGCTCGATGGATTGCGATTGTTGGTAAGCCAGTTCCCGCAACAACAATTCAACGCGACAGACGATCGCAAGACGGAAAGACAAGACGGCATGTTGGGTGTCGCCTGCTTCGATTGCCATGTGAACGGGCATACTTCCGGCGCCGCACACCTGGTGGGGGACATTCGCCCACAGGAGAATCGCCGGCGCATCGAAACACCTTCCTTACGCGGAGTAAACATTCAACGACTGTTTGGCTCACAACGGGCTTTGCGCAGCGTCGAAGACTTCACCGAATTTGAACAGCGCGCTGCTTATTTTGATGGCGACCCTGTCGGGGCCACTAAAAAAGGTTTAAATATTCTCGAACGAGGATCGCAGATTCATGCGATGGCCGAGTTTCAGGAATTGCTGGACTTTCCACCGGCGCCCAAGCTGAACGTTTATGGCCGACTGGATCGCAGTAAGGCAACTCCTTCGGAAACGCGAGGCGAGGACCTGTTTTTTGGGAAAGCAAACTGCTCGGTCTGTCACACGGCTCCTTTTTACACCGACGGGTTAATGCATGATCTGATGGTGGAACGTTTCTACATTCCGCGCATGGAAGGCGGCATGATGATTACAAAGCAGGGACCAATTAAGACTTTTCCGCTGCGTGGCATCAAAGAATCGCCTCCCTACTTACATGATGGACGTCTGCTCACGCTTGAAGATACGGTTGAGTTTTTCAATCTAGTGCTCGAACTGAAGCTGGCGCCGCAGGAGAAAGGCGATCTGGTGGCGTTTTTGAGAGCCTTGTAAAAGTACATTGCTGATCAGAAGTTGCGAAGAACTTTGATGACGCCGCCTAGTAAGCTGTAACAACCACCTGTGCCAAAAGTGACAAAACCCGCGAGTCCATTCGGAAGCGCGGGTTTTGTTCAACTCAAGTTCAAAGGAATCAGCAATTGCGAATCCAAAATTCGCAATCCCTAATCCGCAATTTGTCAGGGCCTGCCTCTCTTGTCCCCCTTGTTCTTGTCGCCGCCCCTATTCTCGTTGTTTCTCGGTGGTTTCTCTCCCTTAGGAGCCACCACCACGGTGTTGGGTGGTTTTGGGGGACGTTTATCATCCCCACGTTTTTGGGCAAAAACACCAGCAGAGACGACGCCTGCCATCGCCATTGCCAACAATTTTCGCTTGGTGTTTGTCATCAATTCCAGAGCCTCCTCATGGTCCTCGATTTAAGCGCTCATGGGAGGGAGAAGAGTTGCGCCGCCTATGAATGAGCAATATTGGTGCCAGTGAGATTTGACGCCACTTCTTCGGAACCGCGAGCAATTCTAACAGCAAAAGCCTCATTTGCCGCACCTTTTGATGCAACTTGGCACGGTATGGTGCAACGCCAGCAAAGAGCAAGGGACAAAGAGCAAGAGATGGAAGCGACAAGCGGCGAGACGGAAGGCGCCGCAAGGGGCATCTTCCCGCTTTGCCCCTTGCTCTTCGCCCCTTGCCCCCTGCCCTTTTACCGCCGCACAGTTATGCTGAGAGTGCCTACGTTCCCACTGCTATCGAATGCGCGCAGGCTTACCGTGTGCTCGCCGGCGGCCAGTGTCGGCAAGTCCTGTGAGTACCTCTCGCGGCCGCTATCTGCAATACCATCATCAGGGAAGATCGGAGTCCACGGCGCACCATTGATACTCAGGTCAGCTCTTTTGACCTTTCCGGTTGCTTCCTCAACATCAAACACCACCCGGCCACCATCACCCCGCGCCTGAGCCGGACTCACCGCTCGCACCATCGGAGGCGTGTTGTCAATGTCTATCGGTTCACTGACTCGCTCTCCATTTAGGGCTTGGCCGGCAGGGTTATCAGGTGAATCCGACGCAGTTATCTTGATGATGTAACGTCCATCTGCAAGCGTAGCACTATCGATAGTGTAGAAGTTGTCCCGTAACTTGTCCTTCAATAAACGAAAGGTGTTCTCATTTAGAGAGCGGTAATAAACCGCATAATCCAGCGTGTCGCCATTGCGATCTTCCGCCTGCCATTGAAATGAGCGTGCACCTCGCTGAAAAAACCGGCGCGGAGGCGCTTGTGCAACTGCTCCAAAAACCGCCGGGTCAAGACCGGAAGATTCGACGTTAGGATCGATCTGCATTTGCACGACCTGTTGCAGCCCTACACCAATTGGAAGCGCAGTGATTGACAAAACCTCGGGAGCCACATTACGCGGGAGATAAGCAACACTAACGTCTTCGATCCATGTTTGATTCCCTGCTCCAGGGGATCTTAATGTAGCTCGCCACTGAATGAAGCGAGCCCGAGGACTGGAAATCTGATTACCATTCGGATCACGGTAGATCGCGCTCCATTCGCTCCAGGTGCTGTCGGGTCGCTGTCCATTCCCTGTTCGCGTTTGTACTTCGACGTTGCCTGACCCACGCCACCAGAGGCGACCCCAATTGGCAATCAGTTTCGCGTCGCGAACGGGCGACTCATAGGAACCATCAGCCACCAGGGCAGTGCCAAACCGAAAGAGTTTTCCCTGATTACTCGCCGCCGCATAAACCTGGCCACTTCGGAGCAGGAAGGAAGCGATCTGTCCTTCGGTAGTCTGCAGCAGCAACGTGTCTCGACCATCGTCTGTCACTGAATAGACTCGGCCTTTGTCAGCCGTGCCTATGAGTACCGAGCCGGGCTGTAATGCAGGTGAGATTGCAAACGCCGTAACAGTGGGCGAACTCCAGACGACGTCAGCTGCACCGTCCGGCAAGATCCTGAACACAACGCTGCGAGCATTTGAAACGTCTGTCCGGCTTCGCTGTTGTTGCGCCGGCGCTTGAATGGGATTGCCAGTTTCGTCGAGGGCGGTAATGGTGACCGTAGCAGTCGGGGCCGATGGCGACTCGGAAGGTTGCGGCGGTTGCGGCGAAGGTGTTTGCTGTCGTACGCCTGAAACAGCGTCGCTCAGTGCAAGGACATAAATCGAGCCATCGGCAGCTGGCGCCAGGGCATGAATCTCACGCAACTGCGCATCAAAAAGAGCAAATGCCTTGCCTTCGGGTGATATCCGCAACACCAGTCCACCCGGATCTGTCCCGGCGATCAGGTCTCCCTGAGCGCTTACGGCAAGCGAGATGACGTGGGTTTGGTTGGTGTTAATTAAGAGCGACTGCTCGGGTTGAGCACCCGCCGCTCGAACGCGATAGAGCTTGCCATTATCGCCGGTGCCAACCGCGAGCGACCCGTCCTTCAATACCGCGAGCGACCAAATGTACTTGTCACCCGGATCGAAGTAACTTTCGGCACGCCCGTCCTTACCAATCCGATAAACCTTGCCGTCTGGTGAAGTGCCTGCGTATACGATCCCATCCGAACCGACGGCAAGAGCAGTTACATCAAGCTCTGGGGCATCGTAAAGTAAAGCACCGCGGCCTTCGGCGGAAACGCGATAAAGCTTGCCATCATGCCCGGTGCCCAAATAAACGTTGCCCTGATTGTCCATCGCGCTGGACCAAATATAGGCTTGCTCTGTATTGAATATCTCATTGAGACTCGGAGCGAGCATCAAAATTCCCGTATCGCTGATTGAAACTCCGCGAGCGTCGCCTTTGAGCAACTCAGTGCGACTGCTCGTCTCCCAAATGACTGGCTGGCCAGCGTGAACGATGTCACTAGAGCAAATGAAAGAAAAAGCAAGCAGCAGAATAGAGATAGTGTGTTTGGTTTTGTTCAGTTGCATATGTTCTTCTGTAGGGGCGGCACTCCATGGCCGCCCCTTTGATCCAATGAAGCGATTTCTCGAATGGGGCGCCCACGGAGTGCCGCGCCTACATACCAATGTATTTGGCGTACAATGAACGGGCGACGGTCAATTCGTTTGTGCCACGAATAATCGATCGTGCGTCCTTAAATACTGTCAGCTCATATTCGCCCGTAGAAAACCTAAGCAAATAATCATTGAACTTAACCTCGCCTGCCCCTTGTAATCTGCCAGCGAGTTGCTGAAAGTCGAGCCGCGTGGATTCTGGGGGCGAGACCTGCACCGCATTCCGGCCGCATAACACGGCAGCGAGTTCTCCGGTTGAACCGTGCAAACTGTCATAACGACTCAGTCCGCACGTGGGGCATTCAGGCAGCGGTTTGCCGGGGTTGATTTTCCGCCACTCGTTCCGCCAGACGTCAAACTGCATGAGGGACTGGTGCAGATCTTCAGTATGGCCGGTAAGTAATTTAAGTGTCTCGCTTACTTGAATCGCCGCCACTACATTTATTATCGGCATGATTACGCCAGACGTATCGCAAGTGGGAGCGCTTGCAGCGGGTGGCGCCTCCTCAAAAACGCAACGCAGGCAAGGAGTCAGATGCGGCCTGATGGTCATCGACACTCCATAAGAACCAACGGCAGCTCCATATATCCAATTGATCTCATGCTTCACGCAAGCGTCATTGAGCAGATAGCGAGTCGCGAAATTGTCTGTACCATCGAGAACGACTTCACAGTCCATAATCAACCGCTCGATATTTGACTGGTTAACATCAGCTATCTCGGGTTCAGTCTCAATCTCGGCATTTATTTCTCTAATATGGTTCGCAGCGGCGATTGCTTTGGGGAGGCGTTCGTGAGCATCATGCTCAGTGAACATTGTTTGTCTCTGGAGGTTTGATACCTCTACGAAATCGCGATCGACGATACGAATTTGCCCTATGCCAGCTCGAGCTAATGACTCCGCCTGGGCTGATCCGAGCGCTCCACATCCGATAATTGCGACGCGCGATTTGAGGAGGAGTTGTTGGCCTTCCTTGCCAATTCCCTCGAACAGAACTTGTCGACTATAACGTTCAAGCATGACTAGGTGAATTGCGGATTGCGGATTGCGGATTGCGAATTGAAAATCGAGGATGGACAGTG
>DATEUF010000262.1:0-16141 GCA_035283325.1 Pyrinomonadaceae bacterium
ATTGGCGGCTTGCCGCTCCCTTTGCGGTATGCCTATGGCTTACCGGCCGCGGTTATCCCACACCTAGCTAGCTTAGCTAGGCTATGCCTTCGTTGGACTTTGCCATGGCAGGCATAGCCTTATTTAACGGGCCCAGAGCACCGGTAAGCCATAGGCATACCGCAAAGGAAGCGGCAAGCCGCAAGGCCGCGAATCAACAATCGGCAATTGGCAATCGACATCTACCAATCGGCAATCGGCAATTGGCAATCGATAATCGGTAATAGGCAATGCATGATTCGCTCCGCTAATCGCATTCAAAACGGCCTCTGGATCTTATTGGGCCTCTTTGTTCTGGCTGCATCTTTTGCGGTGCTACTTTACCTGTTCCTGCCCGAAACGCCTGCTTCTCGTGGTCCACTCCTACTGGCCTCCTTTATCGTCATCCTGATTGGCAGCCTGCTTTGCATCCTCTTCTTGTTGCGCTGGCTGCTCCGTCCTTACCGTCAACTAGTGGGCGAGGCTGAGCGCGCCTCGATCGAGGCCCACATCCATAAGTCCAAAGATGAGGCAGAGTTTGTGTTGGAAACTTTCCAATCTGTGGTGGCTCAACTCCAGACGCAACGAAAGGAGCTGGAGACGCTCAGCGCGCAGGCCAGTGAACGTGCAGATTCCGCCGAACGATTCAGTGAGCGCATCGTCGCGAGTGTGCCGTCAGGTCTGATTGCTTTTGACGTTAGCGGCCGGTCGATGGTCATCAATGGCCCTGGACGCGCATTGCTGGAGGTGGACGGGAAGGCCCTGGGCCAGCCGGCTGCTTTGGTTTTGAAGAACGCTCCCAAACTGGTTGAAATGGTTCAGCAATGCCTCGAGACCGGGAAGCTTTACCGGCGCGAGGCAATTGAGTCGACCACGCGCGATGGGTGGTCACGGCGCTTGGGAGCGACTGTGGCCCCGATTGACCTTTCTCCCGACCGTGCTCGAGGCGCGCTCTGTCTTCTAACCGACATCACCGAAGTGACTCAACTTCGTGAACAGGTGGCGCTGAAACGAAACCTCGAAAGCCTCGGCGAAATGTCGGCCGGACTGGCCCACGAATTCAAAAACGTGATCGCCACGCTACATGGATACGTGCAACTGTTGCAGAGTCTTGAATTGAATGAAACTGGCCGGACTGCAACGGGATCCTTGCTGAAGGAAGTCCGCAATCTGTCCGAAATGGTCACATCATTTCTTAATTTCGCTCGTCCCCAGCCATTGGAGCTGGAAACGATTTCGTTGGCAGCGCTCTTAAGCGAATGTGCCGCGGAATTGGCACCGTTATTCAAGGAGCGGGCCGTCCAACTCACTATTTCAGCAGGCGGCGATCCGGTTGAAATTCGAGCCGATGAGCGACTCCTGAGACAGGCATTGCTCAATCTTCTTCGCAATGCGGCTGAGGCAATTGGAGAGGAACAAATGGAGCGCCGCGTTGAAGTCTCGAGCGAGCAGGACCGCGACAAGATGGGCAAGCAGTGGGTTGTGATTGAAATAGCCGATACCGGGCCCGGTATCCCTCTTGCGGATCTGCAACGAATCTTCATTCCCTTTTTCACAACCAAATCGCAGGGTCATGGTGTCGGCCTCGCGCTTGCACACCGGGTAATTGCAGAGCATGGCGGATCGTTGGCAGTGGCCAATCGGAAAGGTGGCGCAATTTTTACAATTCGCCTGCCAGTAGACTCAACCGAACCGGCAGTAATGGAAGTCAGATAATCACAAATCAAAAGCTCAACCAGATAATCTCAGGGTAAGGAAGGGCTGCTTGCACCTGATCTGATGATTATTTAACCCGGATTCACCTAGAGACTTTAATTAGTTGAGTCTTGGTTTCCAGGCTTGAGTGCTTATCAGACCAGCGGGTGCAAGCAGCCCTTCCTTACCCTGAGATTGTCCATTTCTGCTTCCTACCTTGCGTAACTTTTATTGACGAGCAGAGCATGCCTAAAGATCGACTGGAAAATACTCTCGCCAGCGGCCCTCCACCAAATGCGCAATGTCATCACGTACCACCAACTCAGCGGGAAAGCCGGGCTTTGTGCGCGCATCGATCAGGATCGGTGCTGTGTAGCAAAGGTGGTGGCGCTGGATGGTGGTCCGCGCAGCATAAATATCACTTGCGGGTTCAAAGCGTGTCCATGTAGCCCAGAGAAAATCTGTCGTTGAGTGCGCAACTTCGCTGCTATCGTGTAAGATAAGCAGCGGCCACTGGCTGAACACTCCGTCGCGAGCAAGCCGGGCTGCCTGCTCTGGATCCTCAGAGTAAGAGAGACCCTTGAGCACGAGGCATCCAGGGCAAAAAACCTCCGCCGCAGCGACGTCTGGTGGCAGTGTTCCTCGAAATTCACGAGGCAACTCACGAATGGCTGGACCCAACCCTAACAGCACGGCCTTGCTTCCCTCGTTAACCTTGCCGCTGGTGTAGTCGAGCGTATCCATCGCCACGTTGGAAAAAACAAAGAGGTCCGTTTCTGCTTTGAATCTCGCCAGCACGTGTTCGAGAAGTCTCCGAAAATCATGCAAGTCCTGAGGCGAATCCGTAAGCAGTAAGAATTTTGTCAGCGAAAGTTGACCCTCTCCCAGAATTCGAAAGGCTGAAACCAGGGCCTCCCGGGTGTATCGCTCGCTTACGACGGCGGCACAGAGTGCGTGAAAGCCTGTTTCGCCATAAGTCCATAAATCTCTGACGCCTGGCATCACCAATGGGAATAACGGCGCCAGCAGTGTTTGCAAGTAATCGCCTATGAAAAAGTCTTCCTGGCGTGGTTTACCAACAACGGTTGCGGGATAGATTGCATCGCGCCTATGAAAGAGAGCCGCGACATGGAACACCGGGTAATCATGTTGCAAAGAGTAGTAGCCATAGTGATCGCCAAAAGGCCCTTCGGGATGACGTTCGTTCGGAGGCGCAAAACCCACCAGAGCAAACTCAGCCTCCGAGGCGAGTCTGTGACCACCCAGCGGATTCCTGCTCATCTTGAGTCTTTCACCGGCCAAAAGTGATGCAAGCACCAACTCTGGCACGTCTTCAGGCAGCGGCGCCACTGCCGCCAGTATTAGTGCCGGAGGGCCCCCCAGAAATGCCGTAACCGGCAGCGGTTGGGATAGCATTTCAGCTTCTTTGTAGTGAAAGCCACCTCCCTTTTGAATCTGCCAATGCAGTCCGGTTGTCTGATCGTCATAGACCTGCATTCGGTAGATTCCAAGATTATGTCTTTTCGTGATCGGGTTTTCAGTGTAGACCAGTGGCAGTGTGATAAATGGCCCGCCGTCTTCCTGCCAGGTTGTCAGCACCGGTAGCTTAGTGAGGCGAGGGGGTTTTTCCAAAACCTGTGTGACGGGCGCCCGCACAGTGTTCTTTGTTCCCAACTTAAGCAGATCAACCAGGAGCGATCGCTGCCGCCAGAGCTCAGGAGCGCGTGGCGGCAAAAGCGCCTGGGCCATCGCGACCAGTTTCCTTACAAGGGCCTCTGGTTTGTCGCCAAAAGCCAGCTCAATACGCTTCTTTGTTCCAAAAAGGTTTGTCACTACAGGATAGCGACTACCCTTTACGCTTTTGAAAAGGAGTGCTGGACCACCTCTCTCGATCACGCGCCGGTGAATTTCGGCCAGTTCGAGATAAGGATCAACTTCCGTGCTTATTGTGGCGATGTCGTTTTGCCTGGTAAGTAGCTCGATGAATGTGCGGAGGTTCGCATGCATCAGATGACTATCCACAGATTCCGCAGATTAAGAGAGAAACCAAGGAAAAGAAGGCTGAAAGAAACTTATATGAAAATAAGGGTGTGACCATTTTTTAAGTCTAATAGATCTGAGTAATCTGCGGAATCTGCGGATTAGGGTGTGGTCTTCTCGATTGTCCGCGGGCGGCTAGGAAGCAGATTGTCATTTTGCGCAAGCCGGTTTTCAATCTGCTCGGTGGCCATTTCAGCGGCTTCGGCTACCCCGGGATAAAACGATTTCCGAAAAGGTTTAATCTGCTCCAATGTCTCCTCATCACCAATCCGACTCAGGGATTCAAGCAGGCCCACAGTGACCGGCGGCTGATTGTCTTCATTCTTCAGAAAAACATACAACAGCGAAGGACTATCCACTTGACTGAGATAGCTAACCGCCTGTTTATGACGCGACGAATCGAGCTCGTGCACCAGTTGAAATAGCGCTTCCGACTTCCCCATGCGATACAAGGCCCAATCCAGGGCCAACCTGACCTTCTTGTCTTTTTCCTGCAAGCGGTAGCCTTCGACCACCTTTCGTTGGTCAACGGCTGCCAGTCGCGCCAGCGACTCGGCCGCGGCCCGGCGCACTTTTGGGTCGACACTTCCAAGCTGCCGTGCCAGCGCAACGGTGTCAGTTCGAGCGTCTACAGTGGTTGACTGTGCCTGGCAGTCACGTGACAGCACAAGTACTGTGCAGGCTGCACTCGTAACCAGAACAACAACAGGCTTCCAAAAATTTAATCGTCTTCGCATGATCATTTTCAGGCTAACTCATTGCTGCTTTTTCTTTCGGAGCAGCCCCGTGTTTAGATCCAGTTCAGCGATGGGAATCACTTCGAGATTAGGAAATCGTTTGCTCAACTCGGGCAGGAATTCTTTTGCATTTCCTACGACCACGATGTTAGCGCCCTTGGCATCCAGGCGAGAGACGGCAAACTTCTGTACGTCAGCCGGAGTAATTCCCTGCACCGAGCCAATATATTTATTGATCTCATCAAGACCCAAACCATAGAGAGCTAAGGACCCGATCTGGCCCACAAGTCCGTTTACCTGCTCGAGGTTGCGAGAGAATGTTCCAACTAAGACGGCCTTGCGCGGCGTCAGTTCGCCTTCAGAAGGTGGCGCTGTTGCCAGACGGCTGATTTCTCCGAGTAGCAGGTCGGCGACTTGAGCTCCCGACTGGTTCTTAGTTTGTGCGAAAGCAACAAATGGCCCAACCTCCCGACGTGTATCAAGTGTGCTTGCGGCCCCATAACTCAAGCCGCGCTTGATCCGAATCTCTTGATTCAATCTACCGGAATAGCCGCTGAGTACGGAATTAGTAACGATGCCTCGAAAATAATCAGGGTTTCTCCGTTCAATGCCTGTCCGCACAAGGTAAACGGCAGCTTGTCCCGCATCCGGCTTGTCAATTACCACAACACGTCCACCCTTAGAGTTAGCTAGCGTGTTCCTGTCAGGCACCGGTAGGGCAGCCGGAGGTTTCTGCCAATCCCCAAAATAGCGTTTAGCGAGGTCGAAAGCATTTTGAGCCTTGATATCGCCACCGATTATCAAAATGGCGTTGTCCGGCCGGTAGAACTGGCCATGCAGTTTAACAATGTCCTCCCGTTTGATGCGCGCCAACGATTCAGGTGTACCATTGAGCGGGTGCCCGTAAGGCGCATCGCCAAAAACGACGCGGGCCCCCACAAAGCGCGCAATTGCTCCCGGTTGGCCCAAAGACACGCGGATGTTATCGAGATACTGCTGCCGTAACCGTTCAATTTCCTCATCTTTGAAAACCGGGTGGCGAACCACATCAGCCAGGATCGCAATAGCCTGATCTATCTTCGACGACATCACACCTACCGTTGCATTCGAAGCATCCCAACGCGCCCCTGCATCGAGCGAGCCGCCTAGGGCCTCTATGGCTTCGGCAATTTGCGTAGCATCGCGACTTTCGGTGCCTTTGGTTAGGAGGCCGGCCGTCATGTCAGCAAGGCCGGACAACTCAGGAGGATCAACCTCACCGCCGTTCTTGATTAGTAGTTGTGCCGCTACCAGGGGGTTGGCGGCACGTTCGACTACTATCACGCGCAACCCGCTTGCGAGTGTCTGCTCCACTGGTCGGGGAAACTGGACTGCGCGTTGGGGCGCAGGTGGAGGTGGCGTAGCTTGCGGCGTCTGCGCACTTGCAACGCAGCAAAGAGCGAGTAGTAGAGCGGGTGCGAACTTAATCATCGCTTGTCTTGCTGGAGATGTGTTTCTCACGTTAGCGTCCCTCCTTCGTCGTGGCTTCCGGAGCAGGCGCGACACTTTTCTCGGTCTTAGCGTTCTGTGGCAGGTAATACAAGACCATTCTATTATCGTCAGTGAGATATTTCTGCAAAACCTTTTGCACGTCGGCAGCCGTGATTGCCTGCAACCGGGACAAATCGGTATTTACCCGGTTCGCGTCACCCAACAAAACTGCGGCCTCCCCCAGGGCCAAGGCTTTTCCATTGCTAGTCTCGCGTTGGCGCAACTGTTCCGTAATGATCTGGTTCTTGGCCTTTTCGAGCTCAGCAGCGCTCGGTGGTGTGTCTTGCAATCGCTTGATCTCAGCTAACAACGACTTTTCGGCGTCTTCAGGTTTCTTATCCGCTGACAAGATAGCAAATAGCACGAAAAGACTGGCATCTTCACGCAACTCCGCATCGGCCGCTACTTCCGCCGCGACCTGTTGCTCATAAACCAGCGCGTGATAAAGACGCGATGATTCGCCAGCTGCAAGGATCGCCTCGGCGACCCGTAGTGCGTCAGAGTCGGCATCAGACTGGCGGGGCGTTAGATAGGTAAAGCCAACAGCTGGCAAGGGCACGTTCTGTCCGTATTCAGTGAAGCGCTTTTCGCCTTTGCGTGGCGGCTCTTTAATATTGACGCGCGGCAGCGGACGGTCTGGCTTTGTAATTGGACGAAAGTATTTGTCGACCCAGGCATCAAGCTCTTTCTGATCGAAGTCGCCTACCACGATGAGGGTGGCATCGTCAGGACGATAGTAAGTTGCATGGAAGTCTTGGACGTCCTTTAACGTGGCCGCATCGAGATCTTCGATGCTGCCGATAGTGGGTCGCTTGTAAGGATGCTCCTGAAACGATTTCTGCTGGAGCATATGAAAAAATAGGCCGTACGGTGGGGCCAACACGCCTTGACGAAACTCCTCTTTGACAACGTCTCGCTCCGATTTGAAGTTCGGATCGTCGACGTTTAAGCCAGAGAGCCGATCAGCTTCGGCCCAAAGCAACGTTTCAAGGTAGTTTGAAGGCACGACTTCAAAATAGATTGTTACGTCGTCATTCGTGGTCGCATTGTTGAAACCCCCTACGTCTTCAGTCAAACGATCCATCATCTCCGCTTTCATATTCCGGGTAGACTTGAACATGATGTGTTCGAAAAGGTGAGCAAACCCACTGCGAGCTGCAGGATCGTCTTTCGAACCGACGTGATACCACACCTGAATCGCCACCGTCGGGCTCGAGTGGTCTTCAACACTTAATAGCCTCAATCCGTTTGGCAGCGTGCGATCACGAAACTTAAGTTGGGGCATGCCTCCCTGGGCCTGCGCGTCTTTTAACGCACTCGTTGCTAGCAAGAGAACAGCAAATAAGGTTACCAGGACGCTATTTTTCCATTGCATAAGTTGCTCCGAGAGATTTAGTAGGGGAGAAGAAGTCTAAAATTAGCGGTTCGATGATAAGGGTCGACTATGTGTTGCTCAAGGGACTTGCAGCAGCTCAATCGATGTCTAGTGGGTTAAGGTAAGGCTTGTCCTTCTCCTTTTCAGCTCGCTTCATTGCTTCTTGAAACTTCTCCTGAAGGATGCGGTCGCGGTCCTTCATTGAACTCAATTCCTGAGCGAAAATCTGTTCGCGTACCTGCTTCTGCTTGTCCAGACCCTTCTTCATCTCGTCAAACGAGGCAAGCGGCTTTTGCTTTTCTTCATGAGAAATAAGAGCGCCTGTCTGGCTATCCACAGTCAGTGTCGCCTCGCAGCATGGACAGATAATGGTAAAGCGTGGTGTTTCTGGCATTAGCCTACTCCTGAGTCTTAATATGTTTTGAAATCGTAAATCGTAAATAGTAAATAGTAAACAGCAATCTCTCAGGTTTGGAAAGGTGGCAAGCAGGCTTCATGGTCGGAAAGAGGCATGTTTCGAGATCTCCCAGGTTGGGAAGGGGGCAAGGCAGGCTTCTGGATTTGAGAGAGGCAAGTTTCAGTCTGCCGCCGCCCCCGCTCAAGTTTCAATGTCATTCAACATTGATTTGACCACTCAGCCTCAGCCACTCATAAAGGAGCTTCCCTCACATGGCTCGCAAGTGGTCCAATTGTGTGATTGATTTAATGATGAGCGCCATTCAATCTTAAGCGGGGGCGGCGGCAGACTGAAACTTGCCTCTTTCATATCCAGAAGCCTGCCTTGCCCCCTTCCTAACCTGAGAGAACTCGAAAACTTGCTTCTTCCTGCGCGAAGCCTGCCTTGCCCCCTCCCAACCTGAGAGATCTTTTTGAAGCAAATCTCTTATTATTTGAAAGGAACAGGCGGCCAGTTGCGACCGCCTTTTAGCCATCTGACCGCCTTTTTAAAAAAGCTAAGGCACCACTTTCTTTAGTGCCTCTCCTGTCTTCTTTGCGCCTTCCGCAGTCTTGGTTCCGACTGTTTTTGCCCCTTCAGCTGTCTTTTCGCCGACTGTCTTAGCAGTATCTACAGTCTTGCCGGCAACATCCTCGGCTTTGTCACCAACGAATCCGGCTGCATCGGCAATTTTGTCACCTGTCGCATCCAGGGCATCACCCAAGTCGTTGGCTTCCCTTTCCTCTCCTGAGGGCGATACCACTCTAACCGTCCGTTGTCCGTCGCGAGTGGTTACGACTACCCGAGACACTCGTCTGTTATCTCGAAAAACCCTCGTCTCAGTTCTCACACCATTGGGATCCGTGGTGGTTGTGATCTCAGAATTGTCAGGACCAGTGCGCGTAGTGACAGTTGGACCGGCCATATTGGAGTTCGCATTGCTGTTTAGATTGCCAGCCTGCTCCGTGGTGCTGCAGCCAGCAGCAAACGCCAGAAGCAACAGCGTTATCATTCCGGTACCGAATCTCATTCTCCCATTGCTCTCCTTTCCTAAAGACTTCTGGATAAAAATCGGCAAGGCGCATGCCAAGAGCCGCTGCGCTTCAAACCGGATGAGCGATCCTTTCTTTGTTCAAAAGGGACAAAGCGGGTGCCAGCAAAGCATACGCGACTTACTCTTACTCGTTCAGTTACCATACAGAACCCTACTATTGACTTTCCTCGAGAATTCGACTAGAAGCACCTTACCTGATTGTTTGAGCCTGACGGCGCCGCGTGGCTTTTCTTTTCGGTTCCACACTGTCTCTCATACAACTTTAGTAAGAGAAGCGACCTGCCCACAGCGGCACCATAAGTAGTTGATAACTAATTCGGGAGTGTACCGCCATGCGCAGATTCTACATCGTTGGTCTCCTGACGTTACTCCTTTTTGCGACGCTGTTACCGACTCGATCTACCTTCACCGTTAGTGCCGTTTCTGAAGGTGAACGCCTGGCTATGTACAGCAAACCTTCGGTGGTGCGTATCATCGACGGAGTAGCCGGGAGCTTCTACTATCAACCCCCGAATCGGAACGGGAAGACGTACAACGTTTCTTACATTGGTTTGGGCTCAGGCTTCTTTATCAACTCTAACGGCTATATCGTAACCAATGCTCATGTTGTGAGTACATTTCACGAAATCAATCAGAAGGGTGAGAATTTCGCGCAGGAGATCCTCTTCTACCAACTACTCCCGCAGGTAGCGCGTGATTACGACGTCGATCCGAATAAGCTCACGCGCGACAACGTGGTCTACATCAGAAACTATGCGCGCCTGACGGGAATGAAACTGTATCACCACGTCATAATTGCCGATGGCAGTGTTTATGAGTTTGAAGAGAAACAGTACGGGGCGCCGACGGGACAGGGTAAAGATGTCGCCATATTAAAGATTGAAGTCAAAAATGCGCCGGTGCTGACTCTGGGCGATTCCGACAAAATGCAATTGCAGGATCACGTCACCGTGATTGGCTATCCAGGGGCGGCTGACACTTTCAATTCGGGCATTCTCGACTCAAAATCCGGGTTAGAAGCTTCCATCACCGACGGCAAAGTCTCAGCCAGAAAACGTTCGGCAAGTGGGGCTCCCATACTGCAAGTAAGCGCTCCCGCAACTCATGGGAATTCTGGCGGTCCAGTATTGACTGACAAAATGGAAGTTATTGGGCTACTGACTTTTGGCGGAGACAGAGTAAATGGTCAGGAAATTTCCGGCTTCGACTTCGTAGTGCCCTCCAGCACGATTATGGAATTTGTTAAAGCTGCTGGTGTGACGAACGAGTTAGGACCAGCTGACAAAGCTTATCAGGACGGGCTGGAACTCTACTGGGACAATAGTTACTCAAAGGCAATTCCTAAGTTCGAAGAAGTGAAGCGTCTCTTTCCCGAGCATTCTGAGGTTAACCGCCTGATTCAAGGCAGTCAGCAAGCAATTACTGAAGGAAAAGAGAAGTCGAGTTTTCCGTGGGTGATAGTAATAGGCGTATTGGTCCTGCTTTTTTTAGTTGTAGCAATTCTCGTGGTGGGCCTGACAATATTGTTTATCGCTCGCAGAAGAAGCAAGGCTAAAACGGCTCCGGCTGGCGCGGGTATCTCAATGGCCTCCACACCAGCCGCGGGTCCCTCAGCTTCAGTGCCGCGAGCTGAGGCGGCGCCCACTCCACCCTGGTCTCCGCCTTCCGTACCAGCAGGTGTAATGTCACAAGCGGCTGCGGCTGGAGGTGAGAATTCCATGACCGTCGATTTATCCCGCACCGTTGCCATCGTTCCAGACAGCGACACGGCCCCAATTAGCTACGGCTCAATCAAGTTTGTCACTGGAGTAATTGCGGGCAAGCAGTTTGAGATCAAGGCGGACGGCGCTTACATTGGTCGCGACAGTTCACTCTCACAGATCGTTCTTGCCGATCCCCGCATCTCGAAGCGCCATCTCTGGATTGGCGTGCGCGAAGGGCAAGTAATTATTTCTGACCAGGGCTCCCGCAACGGCACGTTTGTGAACGACCCGAAATCACCACGAGTAACTGAAACGGAATTGAATCCGGGTGACACGGTAATTCTGGGCGAGTCAGACGTCGCAAGGTTTGAGTACTCAGGTTTCGGATTTATCTCTTATTAATGAAAAACGCGAAATTCGCGAACTTGGCGCAAGCCATTTCGCCACAAGGTTATTAGGATGCACCCTGGAGATGCCGGTCAGCGTAATTGTTGAGTCGCACGCGGAGCTCGCGGCTCGCAACCTGATTGGTGTCTCCTCCGACTTTTCTGATTGTTCTACTGTGACACGCCCATCTTGCCTGTGTCTGGACGAAACGCCCAGGCTAGCCCTTAACTGGCCACCGAGCGAGTTTGTTGTTGACATCCCCATACAGTGGATATATTCTGCGCAGACCTTGCACTTTTAACAGTCTTCGTGCGTTCCGGAGTTAGCTGTCTTTCGGTTTGCTGGGACGAGGCATCACTGAGGTTCCAATAAAACCTCCCTCCGCTCCAGCCTGATTAATACAACCCTCGAATAATTGAAGTGAGCGGATGCCCTCCCGAGGGTGCAGCTCCCCTTCTTCAAAAGAAGGCCTAGTGCTTTTCTGGCATTCGTCTTTTCGCAGTTTTTTGATTTTGACTGAGGGATTTGCTTACGTGCCGGTACAAGGAAAGAACTCCGTCCTCACCTGCTAGTAGTGACGGAACTCTAGAAGGGATCACACCGAGGTCATTGCGATCACCGCCGAATAGGCTACCCATGCATTTAGGTAGCGGTTTTGAACCGTGCGACAAGGACGGTTAGACCGCCAAATAGCCAGACGCGTCAAAACTTCAGGAGAGACAAGTAATCCAATGCGCATCGCTCGGTCGGTTCTCATCTTGCTCATTTGTACGATCCTGGGATCGACAAAGGGTACCAAGCCGCCGTCGGTCAAGCCGGAAGAAACGCCGCGGAATTTCAAGATCGCTTTTATTGGTGATCAGGGACTAGGCGTGCCGTCGGTGAAAGTGCTGAAACTAATCAAGGCCGAGGAGGCGCAAGCCGTTGTCCATCTGGGAGATTTCGACTACATCCATAATCCCGGAGCCTGGGATGGGCAGATCAATAACATTCTTGGGGCAGACTTTCCGTATTTCTCAGTGATCGGAAATCACGATTTGAAAAGGTGGAAGGGGTCTGATGGCTACCAGGAACTGATAAAAAATCGATTCAAAAGGCTGGGAATAACTTGGTCCGGAGACTTAGGGGTGCAGTCAAGTTTCATGTACCGCGGTATCTTCTTTGTACTGGTTGCCCCCGGGGTCTTGGGGAGCGGGCATGCCACTTTTATCAGAGACCAACTCGCCAAAGATCATTCGATCTGGCGCGTTACCGGCTGGCATAAGAATATGCACTTAATGCAGAGCGGAAGGAAAAAGGATGAAACAGGATGGGAGGTCTACGAGGAGGCCCGCAAGGGTGGGGCGATTATTGCTACGGGTCACGAGCACGCATATACACGTACCTACCTGCTCAGCAATATTGTCACCCAAGCCGTGGCCAACACCTCAGCCAACTTCAACATAAGCAAGGGCAAGACTTTTGTTCTGGTCTCGGGTTTAGGGGGCCAAAGCATTAGACCGCAGTTAAGGGGCGGTGACTGGTGGGCAACCGTCTACGCTCGTAACTGTCTGCCAAGGAACAACACCTGCAAGCCGAATGCTACTTTTGGTGCTCTCTTTGCAACCTTCAATGTGGATGGAGAGCCCCATAAGGCAGAATTCTATTTCAAGGACATCGATGGCCGGGTAATAGATCGTTTCACGGTCGTCAGTGATCTGGTTCCCGAAAACGGCATCAGCGAAAAGATTGGAATCTCCGAAAAATGAGAGGAGATCTTCCATGACGGCGTAACGGAAAGTCGGTATACTCTCCGACACTCGGGGTGGGGTGTTCATCCCGAGCAGTGCGTTTCCGTTTTAAAGAAGGAGTAAGCCATGCGTCACTCTGTCGTTATCTTCGGGGCCTTTGCGTTGTTCTTGTTCATCGGGACCGGGGAGATCCGGCCACAAGAGGAATCAGTTACACAGGACAAGATTCCCAAGGTGGTTATGGACGCGCTGCTGGCCAGGTTCCCCAAGGCCAAGGTTGACGAATGCACCAAGGCAAAAGAATTCGGCACCGTCGTCTACGACATTGAGTTCAAACAGGAGGACCGCAAGTGGGAGACGGACATCAAGGAGAACGGCACCTACATCAACTATGAAAAAGCGATCGAGGCCAAGGATCTGCCCAAAGTGGTTAGCGACGCCGTCGAGAAGAGATACCCAATGTCCACCCTGAAGGAGAGCATGGAGGAGACAGAAGTGATGGGGAAGGACGAGAAGCTCTCCGCCTACGAGGTGGTCCTCGCGACGGGCGACAAGAAGTACGTGGAATTGAAATTGTCTCCCGATGGCAAGATTCTCGAAGACACCGGAGCGAGAAGCCAGAAGAAAAGAAGTAACCGCGGCCGAACCAGGGGGCGCACATGACGGGGCCACGTGGGGCACCTGGTGAGACTACCGACTTGAGGATTGCGCCAGGATTTCGGCACTTGCACTCCTAGCGAAGAATGGGTGAATTCTCCCATACTAATTGGGCGCATAGTCCGTTGGAGAGTACAAATCGCCGCAGTATCCTAACTATCAGTTGTGGAATGAAATCGTCTCGTTCCTTTTCCTCTCAAAGGCCTGGAAAGCGTAGCATGCGAGTGACCCCAATAAAGAGCGAACGGCGCAAGCGCCTCTTCCCACCGTCCCGGCGGTACCCAAGCTGGATGCGGTATATGACTCATCCGCTTCATCTGGCAGGGATACTGCTGGTTTTGCCTCTCATCGTTGCGGTCCAGCCAGCCTCTGCCCAAAACGGCACCAGGCCCAACACGGACATTCCCCGTGTTAGCCGGCCGCCGAAACTCGAAGACTTCGTGGACATGCAACCCAACTCGGAGCTAGCCGGTCAATTAGCAAAGATCGAAGGCTTGATCCAGCGCAATCCCAAAGACGGAGCTCCCTCCAGCCAACGAACCGAGGTCTACCTGGGCTACGACGACAAAAACTTCTATGCCATCTTCGTGTGCTTCGACAGTGACCCAGGCAGCGTCCGGGCACGAATGGTCCGGCGCGAGGACATATCCGGTGACGACGCCGTAGAGTTGATGCTCGATACTTTCAATGATCAGCGCCGCGCTTACTCTTTCCGGACTAATCCCTTCGGGATCCAACTAGACGCCCTTTTCACCGAAGGGAACGAGGACGAAGATGCTGACCGTCCCGGCTTCGATCCTTCCTACGATACGCTGTGGTATTCTCGGGGGAAGCTTACCGATCGCGGTTACGTGGTTTGGATGGCCATTCCATTTCGCAGCCTGCGCTTTTCCTCCGCGTCCGCGCAAGCTTGGGGAATTCTTCTCAACCGCGACATCCCTCGTCTGAACGAGGAGACTTTCTGGCCGCAATACTCTCTCAATATCGAAGGTCGCCTGAACCAGATGGCAACTGCTAATAGCATGAAGAGCATTTCCCCGGGCCGCAATATTCAACTAATTCCTTATGGCCTTTTTCGAACCTCTCGCGCCCTGGATCAGACCGACCCTGATTTGCCCGAGTTTCGGCGTCGCACCGAAGTGGATGGTGGCCTGGACGCCAAGTTTGGACTCACGGACAGCATGGTTCTGGACGTGGCTGTGAACCCCGACTTCAATCAGGTGGAATCGGATGAGCCCCAGGTGACCGTTACTGAGCGCTTTGAAGTTCTTTTCCCCGAGAAGCGCCCCTTCTTCCTCGAGAACGCCAACTATTTCCAGACTCCCCTTAACCTTGTTTTCACCCGCCGCATTGTGGATCCCCAATTCGGGGCGCGGATCACCGGCAAGCTGGGTCCTTATGCCCTGGGAGCTTTCGTCATTGACGATGAGGCACCCGGAAAGCTCGCGCCCCCGGATGACCCGCTGCACGGGAAACGTGCTCTGTTTGGGATCTTTCGGGTCAACCGCGACATCTTCGAACAATCCACCCTCGGCTTCATATTCACTAACCGCGAGTTTGCTAATAGCTACAACCGCGTGTTAGGCATTGATGGTCGGTTCAAACTAGGCCAGAACTGGGTAGCGGGGTTTCAAGCTGCTATGAGTCGGACTCAGTTCCTCGATGGCATCAAGAGTTCTGGCTCTGCCTACAATGCCACGCTTAGTCGCAGCGGACGCTCGCTCGGATATGATTTTTCTTATAACAGTTTCAGCCCCGGATTCCACACTGAGGCCGGTTTTGTCGAACGCACGGATATTCATGACTTTAAGCAAGCGGTCGAGTACCGTTTTCGTCCCGAAGGTAAGTACCTCATCTCCTGGGGTCCTAGATTCGTGACTCAGGGAGTTTTCGACCACAGCGGCCTGCGCCTGGACTTTACTCAGGGCAACGCGATCAGTTTCGAACTCATTGGGGATACCGAATTCGGCGTCAGCTACTACCTGGATCGCGAACGTCTCCGCCCCAAAGATTTCTCCGAGCTGTCGGAAAACCGCGACTTTCGCCGCAACGAGAAGAGCGTTTTCTTTAATTCCAGTTACTTTGACTGGTTTACGTTTGAAGGCAGCCACGCGTGGGGGACACTCATCAACTTCGACCCACCCGAGGACCATGAACCGTTTCTGACCAATGCAACCGAAAGTGAGTTCTTGCTAACTCTGCGCCCGCGGACCAATCTGCGAGTCGACAACACATACCTACTCACGCGGCTCCACGACCAATTCACCAAAGCAAACGTTCTGACCAACCACATTATTCGCTCCAAGTGGAACTACCAGTTTAGCCGCGAACTTTCGCTGCGCGTGATCGTGCAGTATGACGCGGTTCTGACCAATCCTGATTTCACCTCAGAGGAAACGACGAAGAACATAAATGCCGACTTTCTCGTTACCTACCTGATCAACCCCTGGACTGCCCTCTACGTCGGCTACAATTCAAACGCGCAGAACATCCACCTGGTGCCGACGGATTCTGGGGCTGAGATTGCTCGTAGGCGCCGCGGGTTTCTTAATGACTCCAGGCAGTTCTTCGTAAAGTTCTCTTACCTCTTTCGCTTCTGATTTCATTTCAGCGAGAATTTAGCTTCCGGCTGCGCCGCCCGATGTGCCGCGGCGGCTCTGCCTCGCGGATCAGCTGCTATAACTGTTACGGCTGCGCCGCCCGATGTGCCGCGATGGCTCCGCCTCGCGGTTCAGCAGCGTGAATGATTACGGCTGCGCCGCCTGATGTGCCGCGGTGG
>DATEUF010000263.1:0-7199 GCA_035283325.1 Pyrinomonadaceae bacterium
TGCTGATGCAATGTCCGTGTCGGTTTTCTGTAGCAGCGGCTTTACCTGGATCTCGTTGGCCACTGCGCTGACTCCATAGGTTCTGAGAGTCGCGCGCTCGATGGCTAGCTTCTCAGCATAGTTATTGACGAAACCCGTCAACGTTACCACTCCGTCCTCGGTCGCCACACCGATGTCAGTCGATGTTATTTGTGGTTCCCAGTCGAGCTGTCGCTCGACCCTGTCACGCAGATCGGTATCTGCGATATTGCTCTTTGCTTTATGAAGTAGAATCATCGCGCCATACTTCTCTTTCCAAGAAGCGGTCTCAATGAAGCCCTCCCCGAACCGGACGGGCACCTTTCAGCGCATCCGGCTCTCCATCGCGCGCGAGCTCATCTCCATTTTCGAAAATCTCCAAAGCAGGTTGAAGAATATTCTTAATTGGAGGCAATCGCGACTGTGGTCCTTCGCCTTGTAAACGGTGTTGCCGTCTCCCTGGATGGACATTACTCCATCGACTACTACGACCACTCTGCCCCGCCGCATGGCATTGGCTAAACAGCCAGCCTACCCTCAATCAAGAGGGAGCCACACTTCGGTTCCGGCGTAGCTCACATAGCAATTTACCCGCCGACTTAGGTCTCCTTCCGATTCTTTACACCTGGATTAACCAGGCTTGAGACTTATCCGCGAGGTCTACGAAGCCCTCGCAGCCCCTTACGACTCGCAACCAGAACCACAAGTCGTGGGGCAGTTTGCGAGATTGCTCTTGCATTCCGCTGATCTCTCACACCACTTAGTCACAGTAGGTATGTTTTATGGACAGGATCTCGGATTCGACATTAACCGTCTGACCTTCTCGGCTTCCGTGGCGTGCTCTTATTGGAAGTGTAACTCTCCCGCAAGCCTCGCCCGTTTCCCCTGCAAGCTTGCTCTCATGCCCGTTCCTTGCGGCTCATGCAAAAAACTTCGGCAGGGTTAGGACGCCACTACTTCGCCAGTGACGACCGGTTCCAACCGGCCTTGCTATGCGGCCTTTTCGCCGCGCCCTCTGGCTTCCATAACTCGTTCCTCTCTTATTTCAAACAGCATTCTTTAGAAGCGACTGCGACTCCAAGAGCTTTGGCAGTGGCGCTTCTCTCTTTTTTGTGCTTTGCAGCTTCTGTTTAGAGCAAACGACATGCCCGCATGACGAAGCGAGGCGTCTTCACTTCTGCTTGGGAAATCCACTCGAGTCTCAAGTAAAGCTCACGGAAATGAGTGGTTTCACGCTGAGGCCTGCGAATTTTCCCCCTGAAACCTGAGACGTATGCTCGATTCTCGGAGACCAACTTGATCCGATTGACTACTGCTCTGTTCGATTTGCTACTTCTCTTTAACGTGTAGAGACGACATAATCACTGCTGATTTCAAACTTAAAGAGTCTCCGACTGATACTAGGTGATGATGGCAGATCAGCCCTCGCCACACGCATTAGAGAAACGTACAAAAGGCACTTTCGCGACAGACGACTGGAGCGACTGTTTCTCTCATCACTCAGTTTTTTCCTAAGCTTTGGTATCGCCCGGACGGTGGCCTACAGCATTCACGAGGGTTGTCGCTTCTTTCCTACCGTTTACGTCGAAGGGACGCATGTTTTCACCATCTAGTCTGGGGCATCGCGTTGCTGCTCCTCGTCGGCTATGCTTGGCTTGCCAGGGCCTAATCTCTTACGAGGTGGCAGTCGAGATGGACGGCCATACTTTACGGAATTGGAGCGGCCCTGACCCTGGACGAATTTGCCCTGTGGCTAAATCTGAGGGATGTCTACTGGGCACGTGAGGGACGTGAAAGTATTGATGCTGTAATCCTCTTCGGATCGCTCTTATCAGTCGGTCTCTGGGGCGGTCCCTTCTTTAGTGCTTTGGCCCGCGAGGGAGGAAGACTCTTTCGTGGAAGGAAGTAAAACGATGTGATTGATCTTATCCGCGTCGGCCGGAGCCGGTCATGTCCGCGCGGCAGAGACCAAAGGCATCATCAAAATGCGTGAGCCCACATCGTCATCCTCCGCTACAATGCCTTCCCAATCAAGTACCTTCAGCTCGTTTGCACCAAGATGCGTAAAAAGCGACTGCTCGAACAGCTACTACGCTGTGTAGTTGTTGACCCACTATGAAACGGAACTGGCTGCTTGCAAGTAAGCAGAATCGGTTTTGTTTCGTAAGCCAGGGCCAACGCCAACGCAAAGCGTAAACCCTCACGGAGAGCTATTCTCTTAATATTAATTAGATCAAAAGGACTTCTCCTTTCCTCGCACAATGATTGTGCCGCACAGAACCTTGGGCATTTCGGCGAAATTATTTTTGCGGTGAGGAAAACGGCCTTTTATCTGTGGGGATATTTCCACAAGTAATGGAATTAATCGTGGGAAACTGGGCGGCTTTTCACGGGCATAAACCTTGCTCTCGGAATCCATGAACAGTGCATTTGAGCCGCTCAGCGACAGAGTTTGGAGAGAGATCCATGATTGCTAAATCGGTTGGCGATTCTGCCAGTTCGCAACAGTCTGACATACCGATCGCGATCAACGTTTCGCCTGCGTCAGCTGAAGAGCGCTACTTTCTCGAAGGTCCGCGCTCGCGCAGGTCCGAATTCCTCATGACGCTGCGGATCGTGCGGGATTTCATTCGCGGTTTTCGCGTGCTGCACTTCGTTGGCCCATGCGTTACAGTGTTTGGCTCAGCCCGCTTTGCCGTCGATCATCCTTTCTACAAAGTTGCCCGAGAAGTGGGGAGCGGACTGAGCCAACTCGGCTTCACTGTGATGACCGGTGGTGGGCCTGGCATCATGGAGGCAGCAAATAGAGGCGCGCGCGAAGTTGGCGGCAGGTCGGTCGGCTGCAACATCGAGCTGCCGCAAGAGCAACAACCAAACCCTTATCTCGATCGACATGTGACCCTGCGCCATTTCTTCGTGCGGAAGCTACTTTTGATCAAATACTCATATGCGTTCATCGTCATGCCGGGCGGTGTTGGCACGATGGACGAACTCTTTGAATCGCTGACGCTCATTCAGACGCGTAAGATAGAGCAGTTTCCAATTGTGTTGATAGGCAAGCAGTACTGGCAGCGGCTTGTCGAGCTACTAAGGCAAATGGTAAAGGCAGGAACCATCGATCCGGCCGACATGAACTTATTGCTGGTTACTGATTCGGTCGAGGAGGCAGTGGCGCACATTCGGAAACACACAATCAAACCGTTTCACCTACACCGACGCCCCGCAACTATGAAGCGTTCCTGGCTGCTGCATGAATAAGCCAAATTCTGGGGACTCCAACGAGAGCTCCTCATGTCGAGAACGTGCTGCGGGTCGCAGTCTAAGACGCTGCCAAAAGCCAGGAGCGAAATCGAGATGCAAGCGCCCCGCCGCAATGGTGGCGAAAGGTGGGAAGCAATGGAGAACGGCGTCTTGGACCTTGAAAGGCAAGTAGGCGGAGCATACTGGGCGTCGCTCTCATCGGCGTTGGTTCTCGCATCTCTGCAAACTAAACCCACAGGCCTTGACGAGGCTGAAGTTCGTAGACGTATACACCGTTTTGGACCGAACGCGTTGCCTCGTCCCGCTCGGCGTCCTAGGTATGTACAGTTCGGCGCCAATTTCGTTCACCTCTTTGCCGTACTCCTTTGGGTGGGAGCCATCCTAGCGTGGCTGGCGGGTATGCCTCAACTCGCCGGGGCCGTCGTCATAGTCATTCTCATCAACGGATTGTTCGCCTACTGGCAGGAGTATCAAGCCGAGCGCGCCGCTGAAGCGCTCCAAGCTCTGCTTCCACGCCAAGTGACGGTGCGACGAGGGGGCGATGAGCGACTCATCGCGGCAACCGAAGTAGTGCCCGGGGATCTTCTCTTGCTCGCCGAAGGGATGGCTATCCCCACTGACGCGCGACTAATTATCGCGGAGAGATTGCGCGTTGACATGTCTTCGCTGACTGGAGAGTCAAGGCCGGTTCCGCGCACCGCTCAGACTGTAGAGGTAACAGGACGTGTTTCCGCTGCCTTGCCAAATCTGGTCTTTGCCGGCACCAGTGTAGTCAGCGGGCGCGGTGAAGCTGTCGTCTTCGCTACCGGCGCGAATACCGAGTTTGGTCGGATCGCCCAACTCACTCAGGAGCAGACTGAGCAACCGAGCCCGCTGCAAAGAGAGCTGGAGAGCGTTACCCGTGTTGTCACTCTGCTCGCCGTTGGAATGGGTGTCGTGTTCTTCCTTGTCGGCACAAGTCTCGGTGGCCTCTCTACAGTTTCGGGATTCCTCTTTGCGGTTGGCGTTATCGTGGCGAATGTTCCTGAGGGACTCTTACCGACACTTACGCTCGCGCTGGCGCTCGGCGTGCGGAGAATGGCCAGTCGGAAAGCGCTGGTCAAGCGGCTCTCGTCGGTCGAAACGCTGGGCGCAACTACAGTCATCCTCACCGACAAGACCGGCACGTTAACGGAAAACGAGATGACAGTGCGTGAACTATGGACCGATGGTTCTAACTATAGATTGAGCGGAACTGGCTACGATCCAAGCGGAAAAATTGAACCGACTGGAGATGAAAAGGATTCGGTGGGCGATGAAGAATTGCTACGGTGTGCCGCGCTTTGTTGTGATGCGCATCTGACTCAGCCACGCGATGCGCGGAAGCATTGGGCAGTAATCGGAGATCCAACGGAAGCAGCGATCCTGGTTGCGGCGCACAAGGCAGGCATTTCAAGTGACGTTCTGAAGAGCTGGCCTCGTGTCGGCGAACTCCCGTTTGATTCCACGCGCAAGCGCATGACCACGATTCAACAGATTGAAGGAGAACCGGTGGCTTGCGTTAAAGGAGCGCCAAGCGAACTGTTTCCGCGGTGCGCTTCAGTCCGGTGGAATGGCACAAGCATTTCATTCGATGAGCGACTTCAACGGCTTGCCCATGAAGTTCACGACCGAATGGCAAGCCGAGGACTGCGAGTGTTGGCGATTGCTTCACGCCAATTAGAGGAGTACCAACAAAACGGAGAGTTGCGAGTAGAAGATGTTGAGCACAACCTGACCTTGCTTGGTCTGATTGGAATGGAAGACCCGCCCCGACCGGAAGTTCCCGCA
Organism: Pyrinomonadaceae bacterium; assembly: GCA_035283325.1. Taxonomy (GTDB): domain Bacteria; phylum Acidobacteriota; class Blastocatellia; order Pyrinomonadales; family Pyrinomonadaceae; genus PSRF01. Next base: position 5,089 of record DATEUF010000263.1, read on the forward strand.
GCAGTCGCGGCGTGCAAGCGCGCAGGTGTTCGAGTGTTGATGGTCACCGGAGATGACCCATTGACGGCTGCAGCAATTGCGCGCGAAATCGGTCTGCATGAAGTTCAGCCGCGCACGATTTTAGGAGCGGAAATGGATGCGGTCACTGACCGCGAATTGCAGCAGTTGCTTGCTTCCGGCGAAATCCTCTTCGCGCGACTTGCGCCAGAGCATAAGTTGAGATTGGTTCGAATCCTTCAGAGAGATGGCGAAGTTGTCGCCGTGACTGGCGATGGCGTCAATGATGCTCCGGCGCTCAAGCGTGCTGACATCGGCGTCGCGATGGGCGCAACCGGTACGGATGTGGCGCGCGAAGCGGCCGACATGGTGCTGGCCGACGACAACTTTGCCAGCATCGTTGCCGCGATCGAAGAAGGACGAGCCGTTTACGACAACGTGCGCAAGTTTGTGACCTATATTTTCGCGAGCAATGTTCCCGAGTTGGCGCCGTTCATCGCCTTTGTCTTATTCCGAATCCCACTCCCTTTAACGGTCATGCAAATTCTGGCAGTGGATCTCGGTACTGACTTGTTCCCCGCGCTGGCGTTGGGCGCTGAGCCTGCAGAACCGGATGTAATGCGACGGCGTCCGCGTAAACGAAGCGAGCGATTGCTGAATTTGCCTACTCTGCTTCGCGCCTACGGATGGCTTGGGATGATAGAAGCCGCGCTCGCTCTCGGAGGGTTCTTTTTTGTTTTCCGCTTGGCTGGTTGGCACTTAGGAATACCGCTATCTGGTTCGGGTCCGGTGTACCTCACCGCGACGACCATGACACTTGCCAGCATCGTAGCCTGCCAGGTCGGCAATGCATTTGCGTGCCGGAGCGGCAGGCAATCTATCTGGCATTTGGGTTTCTGGACGAATCGGCTGTTACTCGGCGGAATCGCTGTGGAGCTGGCACTGCTGGTTTTTCTGATCTACTTGCCTCCGCTCCGAACGGTGTTCAGCCTTGCGCCACTGGCTCCGATGCACTGGGTGTTATTGCTAACGTTCGGCCCTGTGCTCTTACTTCTCGAAGAAGGCCGCAAGGCGCTTACACGCCTTTGGTAGTAGCGCATTCAGCGTTTCCTCGACAGTGATGATCGTATCCATACCGACTCGACGATGTTCGAGAGTTGCGACTGGCTGTCGCGCAGGGCCCGTTTTGCTTTGTTCCGCGCAGTCTCTCGTGCTTTTACCTTTTTAGAGGCTACTCGTTCCATCCCTTGACTCCCCGCACGCAGAGAAAAGGAATGTGTAACAACTGTCGTGGGTGCAAAACTTCAAACCCTTTTCAGAGATTAGGAGAATCACTGCCCTGGCAGGTTGTTGAGAACTCTAGGGAGAGCATCACAACTTGGTGACGAGCTTAGCGATCGACTTAATCTATTCTGAGGTGGGTATCACCTCAGGAATTACGCTCGCACGTCCAGCTTGTTTATTACCCTGTCAACACCGAAGATATACCATGCATCCTGCTCCGCCATTTCACTCTCGGCCTCACTGGACACCAGACCCTCCAGAGTTACTGTGCGGTTGTTGCTTGTAACGCGAATCTGATCGGCATTGACGAAAGGATCTTTCTCGAGAACGAGACGCAGAGCATCAGTCATCTCGTCGTCACTATCTTCTTCAGGTGGTTCTACTACCAGACAGTTTAAGACGTTCTGCGTGCCCGGAACCCACCAGGCGACAGCTCCTGCCAAACGTTTGTGCGACAAACTCGGCACTTGCCCTTCCAGCAGCACATCGCCATTCTGCACGGCTATTTCAACGGCGCCTGAGACTGCAGGAGGTTCTCTTATGACTTCTACGCGATCTCCCAGGCGAAGCCTCACGGCGCAGTTACTCAGGGCAGGTTCCTGTATCAGAGCATCTCGGACGTGCTCAAGTATGACTTCATCAGTCATGTGTTCAGCGGCAGCAATCTTTAGCCTGTCAACTATTCCCGCGACGGATGCTAAGGTAGCGCCTATTTCTAGCGCGAGTTTCTTCGCGGCAATATCTTTCACCTCGCCTTCGAGCGTCAGAATTCCGTCAATGAAATCGGCCTTGATCGGATGATGATGTAGATCGATTTTCGGCTCACGCTC
>DATEUF010000264.1:0-29417 GCA_035283325.1 Pyrinomonadaceae bacterium
TCCACAAAAGTGAATAATAATCAGAAAAACATATGAGCAAATCCTTGATAGAAATCCAAAACTCGCAACTTCGACCACAAGAATCCAAAAGTGGCAACACTGTATCGCGATCAAACTTCATGTCTTGGTCCAGATCGTTACCCTAATCATCATTGATCCCTTATCAAGACTGAGTTGGCACACACGTTGCAATTCGACTGCGCGCACTGAAGGTCCTAGCTTAGCTAGAGAGGTGCAATCCAGAATTTCGTTTAGCGCTAAGTGTTGTCTCCTTTCTTTTCTGACAGATTCTTCCTGGCAAACCATCACTGTTTGCCTGCTCGTTCAGAAGGAGATAAGAGAAATGATTAAGCTAATCAGGTTCGTCGCCCTATTTTCTTTTGTGCTGCTGTTTTCAACGATAGCTTCGGCTCAGTCTTCCACATCTTCGGTAACGGGAACTGTCACAGATGCAGGCGGTGCACTCATACCAGGAGTGGCCGTGACACTCACTGATACCAAGACGTCGAAACAAGTCGGGACGACGACCGATGACCAGGGCGTCTATCGATTCACCCAAGTTTCGCCCGGGCAGGGGTACAAACTTAAGTTTAGTAGCGCCGGATTCCAGACTGTGGAGATTAAGGATGTCTCATTAGGGGTCGGCATCACAGAGACACACAATGCGGAAGTGCCAGCCGGCCAGGTTAATGAGACGGTGACGATAACAGCTTCCGGCGAGGCTACACTGAATACCACGGACGCCTCTATCGGAAACGTCATTGACGAGCGGCGGCTGCGAGAGCTTCCTATCCAGGTTCGAAATTCACCGGCCGCTCTCATTGGCCTGCAGCCGGGTGTAGTTGGCAGCAATGTTGGAACCACAAGCTCGAACCGGGTAGGCGCAGTCACCGGCGCACGCGCCGACCAGGGTAACATCACAGTTGATGGGATTGATGCGAACGATCAGGCTACCGGCCAGTTTGCCGCTACAACCGGGAACTCTCCTGTGGACTCGATTCAAGAGTTTCGCGCTATCACCACTAACCCTACCGCAGCTGATGGTAGGAGTGGTGGCGGCCAAATTACGCTCATTACGAAGAGTGGAACCAATGACTTTCACGGGAACTTACGCGAGTATAACCGGACTGCGGCTACTGCTGCCAACAGTTTTTTCAACAACCGGTCTGGTGTCGCGAGGCCTCAGTTGACACGTAATCAATTTGGCGGCAGCATCGTTGGCCCGATCAAGCGAGAGAAACTCTTTTTCTTCTTCGATTATGAAGGACGGCGCGAGGCCCGCGGGATCTCTTACTTACGTCTTGTTCCGCTTAACAATTTTCGCGAGGGCAATCTAGGCTACATCAATAACGCGGGCGGTATCAGCTTCCTCACAGCTGCGCAAGCGGCAGCACTCGATCCGCAGGGAATTGGTCCAAATCAGGCGTTTTTGAGTTTTCTCAACTCCCGTTACCCGCAGGCAAACGATCTGACCGCAGGCGATGGAATAAATACGGGCGGCTTCCGCTTCAATGCGCCCTCGAAAAGAACCGAGAACACCGAAACTGCGCGTATCGACTGGCATCCAACTGACAAGCAGAAAATCTTTGGCAAGTTTAGCATCGCTCGCGGCACGAACACCGACACAGTAAACACGGTGGCCGTGCAGTTTCCCGATGATCCGGAGAGCGGGCAGATTGTTCAGCAGGATTACACATGGGTTGTAGGCCATAATTGGGTCATCTCTCCAAATATTGTGAATCAAGCTACCGTCGGCGTCGCCCGTTCGGGATTATTGTTTCCACGTCCATTTGACTTCCGAACAGTAACATTACATCAGCCTCATTGGGTCAGATCACTAGTCTTCAAGTAATCCGAGGGAGATGCAGTTCGCGATACGCTTTGAGTTTTAGTTGACTCACTGACGGGTGATTGGGCTTAAGCGGCGCTCCAGGAATTCCGGGAGCCCCTTTTAGTGTGCCGGTATCGCGCTATGCTGACTGCCGCCCTAGCTCGTCGCAAACGCAAACACGCGGAGAACGCAGAGTATGCAGAGTCTTTTTACAGACTCTAATGGAGTGAAGAACTCTACTCACTCCTGGCCAAGAAATTCGAACAATCACCCAACATTTAACTTATCTGCAAATTCATGGCGCTGCGGGAAATTCGCCTCAGCAAGGAGCAAATACTCTTTGACACGTCTCGAAGGAAACAAAGATAATCCCGCGACCCGTCGTAATTTCTGCTGGTATCAAATTGGAGTTGGGAGAATGGTGGACACCGGTTTTCGAAGATCTTGCTTTGCCCTGTTTGTAATTGTTTCATCCCTCACATTCTGCAGCAGCGTGGTATTTGGGCGAGGCAAGCCCCTTGGCGACATTACCTACCGGCTTTCGATGTCGCGACCTGTGTCACACCTTTTCGAGCTTAGCATCGAGATACAACTAACGGAACCTGTCGAGTCCCTTGACTTTCAGATGGCCAAATGGTCGCCCGGGCGCTATGCGGTATTCGACTTTGCTAAGAACGTTCAGGAGTTTCGAGCATCCGCCGGTATTTGTCCGCCGAAATCACTGTGCGATCTATCTACCCGCACAGTGCTGCGAGTCGATGATCAAACCTGGCGAGTGACCACACAGGCAAGCGACAAGTTGACGATAGCTTACAAGGTGTTTGGTAATGATTTATCCGGCACCTTTTCACAACTTGACACACGGCATGCCAACTACAACGGCGGTTCGATCTTTATGTACATAGTCGGGCACAAAGCCGATCCAGTGAGACTAGTGATTGAGCCGCCTGTGGGATGGCGCATCGTGAATGGGCGGATGGACAAACCAGAACAACGTGAGTGGCTCTTTCCGAACTGGGATATGCTAATCGATACACCAACGGAGATAGCCGCCGACTGGACCAAAGAAGACTTTCAGGTCGATGGTAAGAATTATCACGTGGTCGTGCACTCCTTTGGCAGTGAGGGAGGAAAGCGAGCTGCATTAGTGCGTGACATCGAGCGTATCGTGCGGGCAGAAACCGCTATGTGGGGACCGCCAGATTTCGATTCCTACACCTTTCTGATCCATTTCGCTGCCGATGATGTATCCGGCGACGGCATGGAGCATTTGACTTCAACGCAGATCATAGAGCCTGGAGCACTCGTTGACAGCGGCGTTTATGAAGAGACGCTTGGCACGTTGGCCCATGAGTTCTTTCACGTTTGGAATGTAAAGCGTTTGCGACCGAAGGAACTGGGTCCATGGGACTTTACCAGGCCGGCCAACACGCGCAGTCTTTGGATCGCTGAGGGATTCACCAACTATTATGGTCACTTGATGATGCGGCGCGCCGGTCTTTGGAATGACTCGCAGTTCCTGCGTCGCGAAAGCAACACTATTACGCAGATTGAATCAGCCCCCGGTACCCGCCTGATGAGCGCCGAGGAATCCTCACTTATGGCGCCCTTTATAGATGATGCTCCGCACGCGCAACAAACAGATCTTGCCAATACTGCGATCAGTTATTACCCAAAAGGCGAACTCATAGGTCTGGTTCTTGATCTTCTGATCCGTGGCAAGAGCAATGGCAAAGCGTCTTTGGACGACGTCATGCGCCAGATGTATGAGGAGTTTTATATGAAGAGTTCGAACTCGAGTTATTACCTGCGCGGTAGCGGGTACACCACTGACGACTTTCGGGGTGTCGCGTCTGAGATAGCGGGAATGGATTTGAGCGACTTCTTCGCACGCAACATTCGCGGAGTGGAGACGTTGCCTTACTCTGACGCCTTTGGATACGTGGGTTTGCGTTTGGTGCGCGAAATGGCGCGGGAACCGTACGATGCCGGCATATCAATGGACTTCGGACATGCCGAAGGCGCTGTTATCGGAGAAGTGCGGCACGGTTCAGCGGCAGAGAATGCTGGCTTGCAGCAAGGTGATGCGATTCTCACCGTGGCCGGAACGAGGATAACTCAGGACAACTGGCTCAAGCGGCTGAACCATTATAAGCAGGGCGACCGAATTGCAATTCGCGTAAAGCGTGACCGTCAGACGATACGTGCAACGATTGTGCTTGGCCCACCTGAGCGGTTTGAATATCGGATCATGGAACGAGAGGATGCGACTGCGGAACAGAAAGCGCTCCGCGTGGCATGGCTCTCAGGGGCCAAGCGGTGAGTGCAACGAAGATTTATTTCTCATTTGACATTTGGCATCTACCAATGCTCATTGGCTGTCGTTCGAAAAATAGTGCATCCTCACTAAATTTCGCCGGCGGCTCTGCCGCAATTTCAATTCCAAATTTGCTTCGCCCTTTGCTCTTCGCCCTTTGCCCTTTGCTCTTCGCCCTTTGCCGCCCCTAGGAAACAAACACTTCGACAGTTTCCGGAGCAATCTCAAATCTCATAGGAAGATGTCCGATTAGTTCGCCATCAACTTGCACCGGCGCATCACCAGTTGCGCGTACCTGTGTAGCATGAAGGAAGTGTACACCGCGTCTATCTGCTGGGACGCCACTTCGCATTACATAGGAAAGTAGTTGCAAATAGCGCAGGCGGCTGTGTGAACTAATGATGCAGATCTCAAACTCCGGGCGCTCCAGTTGGGCTCGCGGGGTCACTCTCAAATTGCCGCCATAGCTCGCCGCCTTGCCGATAATGGCAAAGGTTGCCGGGAACACTTGGCCGTTTACCTGCAAATTGAAACTCGAGGGTTGCCAGCGCGCCAGGTGGCTTAGGCCCGAGACCCAGAATGCCCCTTTTCCCAAACGCTTTTTGAGACCAGGATGCACACGCCGGACGACGGAGGCATCAAGCCCGATGCCTGCCATCAGAAAGAAATAGCGCCTGCTTCCACTCTGCTCATCAACAGCACAACCCACATGAATCTGTCGCGTCTTCCCTTTTGCAATAACCGCAGCGGCCTCCTTGCAGTCAAGTGGCAGTCTCAACTCCCGCGCCAACACGTTTGCCGTCCCGCGCGGAAGTATTCCCAAGCGCACGTTGGTCCCCAGCAACCCTTGCAGAGCCTCATTGATTGTGCCGTCACCTCCGGCAACGATAATGTCCCGAATCCCCTCTTTGGCGGCTGCGGCGGCCACGCTTGTCGCCTCGCCGGGATCTGAGGTGAGTTCTACTTTAAGGTCGAAGCCGCGTGTTTTCAGGTATTCAACGACAGGCTCCAAGTCCGCACGTTTTCCTGAGCCATAGCGGCCGGTCTTAGGATTAGCGATTACGACTGCCTTGTCATTGGACATAGATAGAACTCTGGAGCAAGTCAGGTGCCGATCAAGTTACAACAATTCTGTCCTACCTCACCGCAGAGGTGTCCAACAATTGCGACATCTGGACAATCTGCACACAGAGACATCCGCGAAGGCACATTAAGGGACAAGAAATCTATCTGAGGTGAGTATGATGCGCGCGGGTCTTAAATGTTAGTTCTCACTCGAGCCTGTAGTTGGGGGCTTCCTTAGTGATAATCACATCGTGGACATGCGATTCCCGTAGGCCGGCGGAAGTGATGCGAATGAACTCGCTCTTCTCTTGAAACTCCCTGATCGTATGACAGCCCGTATAACCCATTCCAGAGCGTAACCCGCCAACAAGTTGCGTTACCATCTCAGCAAGTGTGCCCTTGTAAGGAACGCGGCCTTCAATGCCCTCGGGCACAAGTTTTGAATCGCTTTCCGTTAATTCCTGAGCGTAACGGTCACGCGAGCCCTCGCGCATCGCGCCGATGGAACCCATACCTCGATAGGTCTTAAACGAGCGGCCCTGAAAAAGAATCAACTCGCCCGGAGCTTCCTCCGTCCCCGCAAAAAGCGATCCAATCATTACCACATCCGCGCCCGCAGCAATAGCCTTCGCCACATCACCAGAAAACTTCACGCCTCCATCCGAGATTACAGGAACCCCACTCTCGCGAGCCGCTTTGACGCACGACTGGATGGCCGTGATTTGCGGTACTCCTGCTCCGGTCACCACTCGAGTGGTACATATCGACCCCGGGCCAATGCCGACCTTAATTGAGTCAACCCCGGCGGCGATCAATTCACTTGCCCCGTCGGTTGTACCCACATTCCCGGCAATCAAATCGGTCTCCTGGTGTCGACGCTTAATGTCGCGCACGGCATCAATCACCCGAGATGAGTGGCCATGCGCCGTATCGACTACCAAGCAGTCGACACGTGCCTTGACTAATTCGTCGGCCCGCTCGCGGAAATCTCCCGTGGCGCCAATGGCTGCTGCCACACGAAGCCTGCCCAGATTGTCTTTGGCGGCTGTCGGGTACTTAATTGCTTTTTGAATATCTTTGACGGTAATCAGGCCCTTGATGCGTTTATCGTCATCTACTACAAGCAGCTTTTCAATGCGATGCTTCTGGAGAACGGCTTTCGCCTGTTCCAACGTTGTACCGACTGGAACAGTAACCAATGGCTGCCTCGTCATTACCTCAGAAACCGGAATATCGAACCTGGTTTCAAAGCGTAAGTCGCGATTGGTGATGATGCCTACGAGATGGCCTGCCTCATCGACAACAGGCACCCCGCTGATGTGATATCGCTCCATAACTTTCAGAGCTTCACGGACGGGACGGTCCGGACGGATCGTCACAGGATCGACTATCATCCCTGACTCGGAGCGCTTCACCTTATCCACTTCTTCCGCTTGCCGTTCAATGCTCATATTTCGATGAATTACGCCTATGCCGCCCTGTTGCGCGAGCGCGATGGCCAAAGCCGCTTCGGTGACTGTGTCCATGGCCGCTGAGCACAAGGGAATTTGCAAACGAATATTTCGAGTGAACAGGGTTGAAGTCTCTGTTTCCGCCGGCAGGACATCGGAGCGGGCGGGCACCAGTAGTACATCGTCGAAAGTGAGGCCCTCTGAAATATCGGAAGAAATCATGATGGCACAAATACTCCTTTAATTAAGTCTACAGGATTGCGCGTTGTCTGTGAAAACAGCACTGCCCGCCCTTTCTGAGCGGGCAGATTGCTTGTGACCAGTGCACGACCCATTCGCAGTTTGCGGTTACGATCGATGACGATAACTCATCTTGCTCACGCCCCCAAAGACGATTCAGGCGATCTATTCGACACGGCTGACCGGCGCTGTACCCAATGGAGCGCGGCGAGCGCCCCCAACGTGAGAATGGCCAGAATTACGATGGCCAGAACCACAGTGAGAACCGGAGAGCGAGTAGCCGGTGTGTCAGTGTAAACCTTCGCGTGGTAAGGAGTAGTAGCCACGTCATCGCCGCTATCGCCCTGCTCGCGCATGTAGCGTGTATAGGATTCAACGGCCTCCTTTTCGTCAAAACCGATGCACCGCGCGTACGCCCTCACGAAGCTGCGATTAAATATTCCACCGGGCAGACGTTTATAGTCGTTACTTTCGATAGCTTCGAGGTAGCGAACTGAAATTCTGGTTTGATCGGAAATTTGGCGTAGGGGAATGCCACGCTCCTGGCGTGCGAGTCGCAACTGTTCACCGATAGTCTCTGCCATCATCAGTCTGCGTCAGGCGTTGCCCGGCGTCGTAAATTTCCTGAAAACTGAGGTGCAAGAGCGAGCTGTAGTTGCCGATGAATTCTTTCCGGATTTCACGGGTCGCAGGCCCACAAGCACACGACCAACTCATTCTATTTCCGCAATATAGCCCGCGCTGCTAAACGCTGTCAAACTCTTACTAGGGCAAAAAGATCGGCATCTCTTGATTCTTGTCGTCCGGGGTGATACGTTGGCGACAGCGACCCAAATAGCAACTTTATTTTCTACAATTAGACAAAAGTGAGGACAACTGAGATGCCCCTAGAAGCACTCGGAATGGTGGAGACAAAAGGGTTCGTAGGCGCCGTCGAAGCCGCTGACGCCATGGTCAAAGCGGCTAATGTGCAACTGCTCGGGAAGGAGTATATCGGGGCCGGCTATGTCACAATCTTTGTGCGCGGGGACGTCGGCGCCGTGAAGGCCGCAACCGATGCAGGCGCGGCCGCTGCCCGAAGAGTGGGCGAATTAATCAGCGTTCACGTGATCCCTCGACCTCATGCTGAAGTCGAACGTGTCCTTCCGGTTGACGGACGAACCGGCTTGAGTCCTGATGAACGAGCCCTCCAGGGGGGCGCGCGCGGCCAGTTGGGTCAAGGCGAACCGGGCCGCTCGCTCGGAGCCGGCGCGCGGGACGCAAACAAGGAAAAAGCCAGGTGAATTGGCGATTGCGAATTGCGGATTTCGGATTGGATTTGCGGTGGGGATGCGAATACCGACTAGGCTCTCTCGCATTCGTTGAAATCCGCAATCCGCAATCCGAAATCTGCAATAGTCTTTTTGGGGGGGGCCATGTCAGCAGATAAAGATCTTGTATCCGTCCAACAGGCGCGGGATCTTGTCGAGGCAGCACATAAGGCTCAGGCTGAACTAGCGCGTTTCGATCAGGACAAGATTGACCGCATTTGCGAGGCAATGGCCTGGGCAGCGCTGCGTGAGTCGGCGCGGCTCGGAGCTATAGCAGTCGAAGAAACCGGCTATGGTGTTGCCGAAGACAAGCAGGAGAAGAACCGTTTTGCGGCTGAGGACGTCTGGAACTACTTCCGCGGTCTGCGAACCGTAGGCGTTGTGTCAGAGTCCAAAGATGTCGTCGAGATTGCGAGTCCGCGTGGTGTCGTCGCCGGCGTTATTCCTTCCACCAATCCGACTTCGACTGCGATATTCAAAGTTCTAATTGCGATTAAGTCACGCAATGCGATAGTGCTTTCACCACACCCTTCCGCGGCCCGCTGTATTAATGAAACAGTGCGGGTTATGCGGGAAGCAGCCCTAAAGGAGGGGTTACCCGCAGAGGCGATTGCCTGCATGTCGACCGCCACCATAGAAGGCACGGAAGCCTTGATGAAGCACAAACAGACAGCCGTCATACTTGCCACCGGGGGAATCGGGCTGGTGCGCGCCGCCTATTCATCAGGCAAACCGGCTTTTGGCGTCGGTCCAGGCAACGTGCCAGTCTTTGTCGAACGTTCGGCTGATGTGGCAAAAGCTGTACAGGACATACTGACCGGGAAGTGCTTTGACAATGGCACCATTTGCGCCTCCGAGCAGGCAGTGATTTGTGACTCTCCAATCGAAAAAGGGGTGCGTGATCAGTTTAAGGCGCAAGGGGCCCACTTCCTGACAGCGGCAGAGGCTGATCAATTGGCAAAAATCGTGGCCACCCCTCAGCGGTCGTTGAATCCGGCAATCGTCGGAAAGTCGGTGGAATTCATTGCGCGGATGGCTGGTCTCAACGTGCCGCCAAACACTCGCTGCCTGATTGCAGATGTCGGTGGAGTGGGTCGCGATTTTCCACTTTCAATGGAAAAGCTTTCGCCTATTCTGGCCTTCTATGTAGTTGACGGTCTTGCGCGCGGCGCGGCACGCAGTCATGAAGTGCTGGCCTATGGTGGCATGGGCCATACCGCGGGAATTCACACCCGCTCACGTGAAGCAGCGGTCCGCTTCGGCGATGAAATTCCTGCCTCGCGAATAACGGTAAACACACCTACAACCCATGGAGCCATCGGATTCTCAACAGCGCTGCCGCCTTCAATGACGCTTGGTTGTGGATCGTGGGGTGGCAATGTCACTTCCGACAACGTGTCGCCGCTTCATCTTATGGACATCAAGAGGGTTGCCTTCGAGACCAGACCGGTGAAGAGCGTGCGACCAGCGATAACTGCGCAACCGGCGGTCGTGCCCGCACGAACTCCAATTGTCGCTCAAAGCAAACCGCAACCTGCGGCCGCCACGGGCAAAATCAATCGGGCAGAGATTGCTGCAATTGTGGATCGTTTTCTGGCGGGCCGGCATGTCTCCGAGACGGCACCGCTGCCGCAGCCTCCCGCTGCTACAGAGGCGGAGGCCGGTAGCATGTATTCCCCGCCCGCTTCACCCCAGGGGCCAGCTGGCGTGCGGGCTACTGTTGGGGAGTCCACTACCACGGCCTCCTCACCGCGTCATAAGCAAGCCGCCACCAATGGGCATACGGCCACCGATTTTGTCAGTGAAGACGATGTAAGACGCGCCATTCAGAAGGGCGAAAAGATCTATATCAGCTCCAAGACAATCATTACTCCGGCAGCACGTGATATCGGTGAGCCAGCCGAGGTGTTTGCAAAAGTATAAGAAATGTTTCTAGCCAAAGTCGTCGGCACAGTTTGGTCCACAAAGAAGACGCCTGATCTCGAGGGCGTGAGGTTTTTGGTCGTCCATCCTTATGACCTGGAGAAGGAACCTACGCGAAACATTGTAGTGGTCGCCGATCGACTAGGCGCGGGCACAGGAGAGATGGTGATGTGTGCGTTTGGAAAGGCGGCGCGCACCGCCATCGGTAATCAGGATATGGCTATTGAAGCGGCGGTAGTGGGAATTGTAGATCGAGTAGACATCACGGATGCTGTCTCGGAAGAGATGCGCGAAGCTGCTCTGAGACTTGCAAGGGATAATGGTAGAAGGTGAGTGATGGGTGATAAGTGGTGAGTGATGAGGGTCTCATCACTAATCACTTATCACTTCTTTATGGCCAACGAAGATGTAATCTATCGAATCACCCGCGCAGTATATAGCCGGTTAGGCCCGCAGACTGACGAGACTACGGTCGAGCAACTGGTTACAGAGATCTATCAAGAGGTGGAACCCTTCCTCGGCGCCAACGGTACAGCCTACGCCCCAGCACAGCCATTCCCCTCCACTCGAACCATCTCTGCTCAATCACCCGAAGGTTCCACTGACCGAATGATAATTTCTGTTTTTGGAGTGGACCATCCCGGAATTGTGGCCGGCGTTTCACAGATCCTGGCGGAAGCTGAATGCAGCATTGTTGATATCAATCAAACCGTGGTTCAGGGCAAATTTGCGATGGTTATTATTGCCGACCGTTCACGCGCGCGGGAAAGCGCCGCTGAGTTGAAGGAACGCTTGCGAAGGGAAGGTGAGCAATTGGGCGTTCGCATCTACGCGCAACGAGAGGATCTTTTCAACGCGATGCATCGTGTGTAAGGGGTATGCTAGCGGCGGAGCCGCGTGAATAAATGGCACGTCTCCGGTAAGCCTGAGGCATACCGCAAGGATTGCGTCAGAGCCGCTGATTCCGAGTGTGGTAATTTTCGTTAAGTCAGAGGCATACCGCAAGGATTGCGGCAGAGCCGCTGCGCAAATCCAAAATTCGCAATTTCCAATTTGCAATCCGAAATCGATGATGTCTGAACCCGAGATCGCTCGTCGTTGCCTGGCTTGTGGCGCGGCCAGTCGTGAACGCTCATCTTATTGCCCAGAGTGTGGCCACGAACTAGGGCAAAAGGCCGTCGAGACAGACGTGAGCGCTCCAAATGCAACAGCGGCGAACCCGGCTGGCGAAACAATCAATCTGTCCGAAGTGGATCCCGCGGTCCCATCTCAACCGGATGAACCGCTCAAGCCGCCTGTTTTGGGCGACTCGTCACCAAGCGAGCAGACTCTGAGCGAAGGAGACGATGCAGTTGCGGTCTACGAAACTTTCGAGCCGGCCGAAGGTGATTCCCTGCCGAAACCTCAGCCCGAAAAGAGCGGGGAGCGAGTTCGGTCATTTGTCTCCCAACGGCCCGCAATGACGCAAGGCGCCCGAGATAAGATTCATCGCGCCACGTTGGCAGCTCGTGAAATCGAAGATGACGTGCTACACAAAGTTGAAAAGATTCGGAAGATGTCGACTGTCGTGTTTGACGAAGCTGCTTACGATCCAAGCGTGAGATTTCTCCTGGTAGCCGGTGCTTTATTTGCGCTGTTTCTAGTTATCGTCGTGTTGAACAAAATGATTGGCTAGTGGCAAGGAACGGATCGCGAATTGCGGGGTTTAGGTTAGCGCGTTTTCAATCCGCAATCCGAAATCCGCAATCCGCAATCGCCCTTTGCTCTTAGCTCTTTGCCCTTAGCTCTTTATGGAATACACCCAAGCCGAAATCCTGCAGACCGTAGCCATGACCGAAATGGAGCACCTCGACGTGCGCACGGTAACACTCGGTTTAAGTCTGCGAGATTGCGCCAGCGAGTCAATAGAGAGAACGGCGGAACGCGCGAGTGAGAAGATCCGGAGGGTAGCAGAACGCCTGGTCTCGATTGTCGATGAAATTGGTGACGAGATCGGCATTCGCGTCGCCAACAAGAGAATCGCAGTCACCCCTGTTTCGCTGATTAGCGCAAGCTCTGCCGGCAATCCCGTAAAGCTTGCTCTGGCGATAGATGATGCGGCCGCCGCAGTGGGCGTTGATTTTATAGGCGGCTATTCGGCACTCGTGCAGAAGGGTGCGACAAAATCGGAAACTGAGTTTCTTAACTCCATTCCTGAAGCGTTGGCCAGCACTAAGCGTCTTTGTTCCTCAGTGAATGTTGCCACAACACGGGCCGGTATCAACATGGATGCCGTAAGACAAGTCGGACTCATAATCAAGGACGCTGCTCAGAGGACAAGCAAAGAAGGCGGAGTGGCCTGTGCGAAGTTCGTCTGCTTTGCCAACGCTGTGGAGGACAATCCCTTCATGGCCGGTGCCTTTCACGGGACTGGTGAGCCTGAGGCTGTAATCAATGTCGGCGTGTCGGGCCCCGGGGTGGTCCACCATGCCGTCAGACATGCGCCCCACGATCTGAGTCTGGAGCAGTTGGCCGAAACAATCAAAAAGATCTCGTTCAAACTTTCCCGCGCCGGCGAACTCGTCGGTCGCGAGGCTGCGCGCCGCCTCGGGGTGCCCTTCGGCATCATCGACCTCTCTTTAGCACCCACGCCGGTGGCAGGCGATTCAGTGGCCAACATCATCGAAGCGATGGGTTTTGAACGCGCCGGGACGCACGGCACTACAGCGGCGCTTGCCCTGCTTACCGACGCGGTTAAGAAAGGTGGGGCGATGGCCAGTGGTTCCGTGGGCGGAATGAGCGGAGCATTCATCCCGGTATCGGAAGATGCCGGCATGATTGAGGCCGCACGCGTGGGAGCGCTCTCTCTCGACAAGCTCGAAGCATGGACCAGCGTTTGTTCAGTTGGCATCGACATGGTAGCCGTCCCTGGTTCTACTTCCGCCGAAACCATTGCCGCAATAATCGCCGACGAAATGGCGATTGGAGTGATGAATAACAAAACTACTGCCGTGCGCATCATTCCGGTGCCTGGACGCGAAGTCGGCGAGATCGTCGAGTTTGGTGGCTTGCTCGGCAGCGCACCAATTATGGCCGTCAATGCCTTCTCTTCTGCGGCGTTTATACATCGAGGCGGTCGGATTCCGGCTCCTATTCACTCCTTAAGGAATTAGGCCCGAGGGTCAGATTGACCTGTGATATTCTTGCGCCTGCTGATTTGACTCGATTAACTCTGCGGAGATTTATCTCAATGCAAGAAGCGCTGGGTATGGTTGAGTGCAAGGGTCTGGTCGCCATGATCGAGGCCGCTGACGCAATGGTCAAAGGGGCCAACGTCCACCTCGTCGGCTTTGAAAAGATTGATGCTGGTCTGGTCACCGCCATTGTTCGTGGCGAGGTGGCAGCCGTGCGCAGTGCGGTTGATGCCGGAGCTGCTGCGGCCCGCAAGGTGGGCGAGGTCGTAGCGACCCATGTGATTGCGCGCCCACACGCCGACGTTGATGTCGCGATTGCGGTCTTGCGCACTGGTGAAACTACCCGCAAGAAGATTAGCGGCTCCGTCCGGGCAAAGGATTAGGAATCGACTTGGTTCTCAGTCGCGAATGACTTCGCACGCCCGAGTTTCAGCCATCCTCAAGCACTTGTTGCTGACCGTATCCTTAGTTGCCTCGCTCGGCAGTGTTACCGACGCACAGCAGCCCTTTTATACCGACGATACCGACGTTACTCCCAAAGGCCAATTTCATTTCGAATTCAGTAACGAATTTGACCTGTTGCAACATTCTGCTTTTCCTAATCTCAAACAGAACACCGCCGATTGTGAATTGGATTACGGGTTGCGGGATAATCTTGAAATTGGTGTTGAGATTCCACACCTGACAATTTTAAGTGCCGCCGACAGCACAGTTAAGTCCACAGTGTCAGGTGTTGGGGACGCAAATCTTTCGCTTAAATACAACTTCCTTGGGGAGCACGAGAATTCGCGAATCCCGGCGATGGCGATTGCTTTTAATCTCGAATTGCCGACGGGCGACACGGGACGCCAACTCGGATCGGGTCTGACAGACTTCTACATCAATGGCATCCTGCAAAAGTCCTTGAGCAAAAGAACCAAAATGCGCCTGAATGGTGGCATCCTCTTCTCGGGTAATGAGACCACCGGAGTAATCGGGATCAAAACTCGAGGGACGGTATTTACCGGAGGTGGTTCGCTGGTGAGGCAGTTTAGTCCGAAACTCCAATTGGGCGCCGAACTCACTGGTGCGTTCGCAAGAGACTTTCAACTTAGCAAAGGCCAACTACAAACTCTTTGGGGTGGCAATTACCAATTCAAAAATAACGCTTCTTTCGACTTTGGATTAGTTGCGGGGAGATTTTCTGCGAGCCCCCGCGCTGGCATCCAATTGGGCCTGTCAATCGATTTTTGATACGCAAAGGTAATTCTTGCGGCGAATTATCATGCGAGGAAGGCAAGTTTGGTATTGACGAGATCGAAGAACCATTCAAACGGTAGCTCACCGGAAGCTCAGCCTAACCCAATAAAGAGACTTTTCAAGGCGTTGGGGCCTGGTCTTATCACCGGCGCGGCAGATGATGATCCCTCAGGGATTGGCACTTATTCAACCGCCGGAGCGGCTTTCGGATTTGCCACACTATGGACCGCCATTTTGACTTTCCCGTTGATGTCGGTTGTCCAATACCTTTGCGCAAAGATAGGAATGGTAAGCGGCATGGGCCTGGCAGGGGTCCTCCGAAGACATTATTCACGCGCCCTGCTTTACCCAGCTGTACTCGGCCTCGTTATCGCCAACACGCTCAATGCTGGCGCGGACGTTGGAGCTATGGCCGCCGCCGTAAACCTGCTTGTGCCCATTCAGCCCGCCTGGATGATTCTTCCCATTGCGTTCCTGATCATCGCACTACAGATGTGGGGCTCCTACAAACTTATCTCGCGGATCTTCAAATGGCTTTCCTTGACTCTATTCGCCTACGTCGGCGCGGCCTTACTGGCCAAACCGCCCTGGCGTGAAGTGGTTAAAGCAACTTTCATCCCGCGTCTGAGGTTTGACGGAAAATATCTTGTGACCCTGGTTGCAATTTTGGGCACCACGATCTCGCCCTATCTCTTCTTTTGGGAAGCCAGTGAGGAAGTAGAGGAAGAGATCAAGATGGGGCGCAAGTCTCAACCGGACCGAGAGGGTGCAACATACGCAGAACTACGCGCCGCGGCCTGGGACACAAATATAGGAATGTTTTTCTGCAATCTCGTTTTCTATTTTGTGATTCTGGCCGCGGCATCGACACTCCATGTCGCAGGCCATACTAATATCCAATCCACAACTGAAGCCGCGCAGGCTTTGCGCCCCCTGGCGGGGGACGCCTCTGCCCTGCTTTTCGCCCTGGGCTTAATCGGATCGGGATTTCTTGCGGTACCTGTCCTGACAGGATCGAGCGCTTATGCGGTGGCGGAAACTTTTGGCTGGGAATGCAGCCTTGATGACAAGCCAAAACAAGCAAAACAGTTCTATGCGGTAATCGCTGGCTCCACGCTTGTTGGTTTGCTCATAAATCTTCTGGGCCTTAACCCGATAGCCGCGCTCTTTTGGACGGCGGTAATCAACGGGCTCATCTCACCGCCCCTACTGATTGTCATTATGCTCATTTCCAACAACCGGAAAGTGATGGGCAAAAATGTCAACAGGTTAGGCGCCAACATCCTCGGCTGGACAACGGTGGCAATCATGTTTGCGGCCGCTATCGGAATGGTTTTAACCTGGAGATGAGAAAATCGGGTGAGTAGTCGTCGAAGTAGCGGTCTGCTATAAGATCAATTTCAGGAGGCGAAGATGCTCCGAGACACCAAAGTTACGGAACGAATTGGCAGGTTTCTTGCGACAATCATCGAGCTGACGGAGAAAGGCAAATTACCTTGGAACAGGCAAGTAGGTTCAGCGCATCGATACGCCCGCTGGAATAACAATTTGTTGATCCTGGGTCCCTCCGATGAGAAGGTTGAAGTCCCGCGATACCTGTTTGTTACTCCATTTGATTCGCCGGCTTGTCTGGAGGTCAATTCGGAGGATGAAGATTTTGGGCAGGATGTACTGAAGTTGGTTGCGTTGGTCGAGAAGGCAACGAGCGCCGAGCCGGCAGTGGATCCATTTGCTATAACTGAAGAGATGCTCGGCCGTCTTGACTAGCAATGAAGTATATTCCGGAGGTAAAGGAGAGGACAAAAAGCCATGTCCGCAGAAATTCCTCTAAGCAACGAGGCAGAGAGTCTTTCCAGGGTTCCTCTATTTAAGCGGCTTACACCGGCTGAACTCGAGCAACTGGCACACGAAGTGGACCAGGTGCAGTTTAAGGCCGGTGAAACGATCTTCAATGAGGCCGACAGGGGTGATGCTCTTTATGTAGTGGATTCTGGGAGCGTGCGCATCTGGGTACTCGATGAGGATGTCAAGCCTGTAACGCTGGCAGAACTCAAGGAGGGTGAATTCTTTGGTGAACTTGCAGTTCTGGATCGTGGGGCTCGCTCCACCAACGCGACTGCCACAGTCGATACTGACCTGCACCGGCTCAGCAGTGATGACTTTCAAAAGTTCTTAATGGAACACCCGGATGTGGCCATTGATGTCATTTGTGAGATCGGCGCGCGCATGCGCCAAACGAACCAGCTTGTTTCGCAACGAGTCACCCGCAACATTAATGTGGAGATGGAAGAGAGGGCCACAATTGGTCAACGCGTCGCGGACAAGGTCGCGTCTTTTGGGGGCTCATGGACGTTTATTTTCATATATTGCGGATCTTTAGCCTTCTGGATACTGCTAAACAGTTTGGTTCTAATTTATTACGGCCATGGTGAAAATGGCGCGCAGTTTGATCCCTATCCCTATATTTTGTTGAACCTTATGCTATCAATGACTGCCGCCCTGCAGGCGCCGATCATCATGATGTCGCAAAACCGTGCTGCGGAAAAGGATCGGCTCGCCGCCGAGCAGGACTTTAAAGTCAATTTGAAAAGCGAGCTAATGTTGGAAGAAATGATGCGCCGGGGACGGGGCCGTGATGAACAATTGGAGCATTTGGCCGTGTTGATCCGTGAACTTCGAGGGAAGTAGCTCGCTTTGGAGTGCGTCGACTTGTCTGACTTGTCGGCGCTTTAAGTCGACGCTTTAATATGTTTGCGAAGGCTTCGGCAAAACGACCAAAGCGCCGACAAGTCGGACGTACTCCAAAGGCTTAGGGTTTTGTGTTTGCCACTGGCTTACCAGTGATTCTCACCGGTGGGGGTTTTGGAACTGTTGCGCCACCCTTCGGGGCAAGCCTGCCGTTGCGAGTTAAGGCTATTCGCTTTTCTCGACTACTTCCTTCATCGACAGTGACTCTGATCGTTCTATACGACCCATCCCGTTCCTTGTTGGTCGGATTGTAAGCAATTACATATTGTGTGCGGAGATCGCGGACAATCTGGTTTGCGATTTCCGGCAACTCGGATACTGATTGTGGGAAGAAGGCACGGCCACCAGACTCAGTGGCCAATCTATTGACCAGGTTCACGGCCTTTTCACGCGGACTCTTACGAATAAAACCGCCTTCTTTGTCGAGCTCATTAACGAAACCAATCACATAGATCTGCACGTCCTCTTCACGTAATCTGGCGAAGAGTTGTTCCTGCTTGTAGAAACTCTCGCGATCTTCTCCGTCAGTAATAACAATCAGGGCCCGGCGGCGGCGATCATCGTCGCCACCTTTCTTATATTCGGCTACGTGCTCGGCTGAGAGATAAACGGCGTCAATGATGGCCGTTTGGCCGCCTTCGACGTAAAGGTTGTCAAGTGCGTCAATAAGCAGATCCTTGCTGGCAGTAAAATCCTGCATTGTTTCAATCTTATCGCTGCTGATAAAGCGGACCAGGAAAGTTTCATCGCCCGGCTTATTGCTGGTTATGATGGTTTTTGCAGCGTCGATGACAGTCTGCAACTGCGAACGTAGCGAAGCTGAAGTATCAACTGCGAGGCCGTAGCTGATAGGCACCTCTTCGCGCGTGAACGACTCTATAGGCTGCGGCACGCCATCCTCGAAAACATGAAACGCCTCCTGCTGAACGTTCTCGAGCGGTCGATTGTTGCGATCGATGACTCTGACATTGAGATTGACCAATTCAGTGTCGACCTTAACGACCTCGCCCTCGCCAAACTCCTCCGGCGGAGTGGGGGTCGGCGTCGGTTTTGGCTTCAGAACCGGGGGCGGAGGTGGTTCACCCAGTTGTGGCGTGATCCTGTCAACACCTGAACCAGACGGCTCAGGAGTAGGTGTAGGTGTGGTTTGCGGTGTAGCGGCCGGGCTGCTGCCCTGTACTGCAGCGGAATTAACTGGAGAGCTAGCCTGGTGCTGAGGGGAGGACGTGCTGGAAGGCCGCCGAACCACGATGGCCGGCGTTGGTGTTGCCGTCGGTAGCGTCGGCACCCGGGTCGTACGGCGTGGCCGCGAATCCGGAGCTTGCGCACGAGAGCCGAGAGTTGGGCCTGCCAGAAAGACCGAGAGGAGCGCAAGGGCAAACAGGAGAGCCAGCCCTTGTCTGTTCAGCTCCAGTTTGCGGCGATTATTACTCATCATGGACAATCATTCCTCACCTTACCAAATCTAAATAGATGCGCCCCGGATGCGGAGGGTTCGTCGTCATTAAGTTTAAACGCTCCTTTCCCCAGAACGAAGTGCCGAGAGTCAACAAAAGCCGGATTCAGCTAAGGCGGGGAAGAAAGACAGTTAGTAATCAGGAGAAGAAAAGGAGAGAGGGGGCGGCCAGAGAGGAGTGTGTCTTAAAGCTCAGATCATTTTCCATAAATCATTTGACATTTTCCATTCGTTCATTTCGGAACAGCGAGGATTGGCAACAATAGTAATGAAGAATGAGGGAAATGGAACATTGTGCGTACTCTTCTCCTTCGGTCATCCATCGCACTCGAAAAATGAAAAATGCGAAATGTCAAATGTGATATGGAAAATTATGGAAAATATGTTGTCCCGTGATCTCCAGCTTGGGTAACGGTGCCGACGGCTACGCCGGGGGCGGCCACGGAGTGCCGCCCCTACAACAAGCGTTTTTAGCGAAGCGAGGGTATTGCATAATACCCTTCCTTGGAGCGAACGAACAGGCGTGGTAAGCCGCGCGGAGGAGTCACTTTGACCTTGATACGGTGCCACTTTCCGTCATTTGAGAAGTTGGCTGGCTTATACCCAATTGAATACTGGTGCCGCAGCTCGAGTGCAATCTGTTCAAATATATCGTCCATCTCAGGAGAACTGCGAGGGAAAAACGCCTTGCCACCGGAAACATTGGCGAGTTCGTCCAGTATGCCCTGACCTTCCATGCCAAGCGAACTGCCGGCGTCGCTGCCACTGAGAATTCCGATTGCATACAATACAACGTCCGACTCTTTGAGAAGCCGCCGCACTTCATTGAAGGTATACCGGGAATTATTGTCCTGGCCGTCGCTGATCAGTAGGAGGGCGCGTTTTGGATGGGCGCCGCGCTGCACCTTTTCCACGCCCAGGTAACAAGCATCGTAGAGCGCCGTGTTGTTTCTGGTTTGCACGAAGGTCAGTTTGTCGAGAACCGAATTCCCGTCTCGCGTTTTATCAAGAAGCAATTGCGCCCGGGAGTTGAAGGCAATTAGAAAATACTCGTCGGAGTTGTGACTTGTTTGAATGAAATTCGACAGCGCATCGCGGGCGCGCTTGATCTTGTCGCCACTCATTGATCCCGAAACATCGAAGATGACCCCCACCGATACTGGACTATCGTCGTCGCTAAAAAACGTGATCTCCTGAGGTTGTTTATCCTCGAGCACCGTGAAGGCATTTTTGCTCAAGCCCGATACGTACCGACCGTAAGTATCAGTGACGGTAACAGTGAGCGTGATCAGGTCAGTATTTACAATAACCGGGCCGTCGAGTTCCGTGCCAAGCCTTTGTTGCTGCGCGCTGGAAGGGTTTACCGGCGCGGCCTCCGGTTTTTGGGACGCAGTCGCAGCACCATCCTGTACCTTTTCCTGACTTGAGCCGGTAGCAGTTGCGACGAGCAAAACGAGTGCAACACCTGCACTAAACGCGGTTAGAAGGGAATATTTGGTCGATAGGTGCATGTAACCGCCACCTCTCTCGCAAGCTTTAGGTAGTTGGCCAGGTACAGAGGGGTCTGCCAACACAGATGCCAGATGGGGAAAGAGTGATGCCTGCGGGATCTGAACTTTTGCAGTTCGACCCCGAACTTGTCTTGCGTGGGAGACAGCCGCCGCGTTAACTCCCCAGTCTGTGCTGACTGAAAGTCATTGTAGGACAGCCCGACTAGCCACGCAAGGGACTCAATTGATTTAGTTACGCCTGCTTGTGAAACCCTGACGTTCTCTTCGGTTGTAAAGTTCATCACACTAAAAGGAGCAAACTACTAATGAGAAAGAGTTTCCGAAAGGTGGAGGGAGATGCCGGTTTTTTGAACCTGCCAATCTTCTCTTTCGTATAATTCATCAAGCGACGGACGGCTAGAACGATAACAACCGTTTGTCGGGACCGAATGGTCACCTTTCTCATAACTTCCCTAGTCATAATCGGATTCCTGGTTGTCGCCATATATTTCTGGCAGAAGCCTGCATCCGATAGAGAAACGCCGCTTTTGCCGCTGCCACCGAATCCGCGTGGACTTTTCTCCGATAACGTTGTGGAGGACAAGGGTTCAGAGCATGAGGCGGTCACTCTCCTTTTGCGGCAACATGTTGAACTGCGAAGGCGAGCAATGGATGGCGACAAAACGATCCTGCAGGAAGCCAGTGAGATTAGGGACCCTGACCTTTATGAAGAGCTCCTGGACGTGCTGGTCGTCGCCGCTGATTCTGAACCCAAATTGCTTGCCCTGATTTCCCACGTAACGAGCCATTCTTTCCCGGTAAGTCGCAAACTGGCAGAGCGGTGCATTCATTCCTGGCGATCCACTCCCGAGCGAAACTCGACCGCAAAGATGCTTCATCTCGCAGCACTCTCGGATGATGCGGAAATCTATAACCAGGCGGTGGAAGAGGCTGTGCGCGCCTGGCGTCAGCGGCGTCTTGCAGGCATGTCGGGACTGGAACTACGAGCTGTACTGGAAGGTGAATTCTGGCTACTATCTACGGGAACAAGAAACTCCGGCGCCGGCTTTCTCTTAAAGCGCACCCTCGCCAATGCCCGCCGCAAACTGGACGCGGACCGAAGTGCTTAACATGGGCCAACCCTTACCTCATCACTCAGAGAGGACTTAATCATGAATGACCTTGACATCGTATCAATGTTGCCGCTGCTCTTTGTCGTTGTTTTCCTGCTGATCATATTGCTCATTGTCCTCAATCGAATTTTTGTCAACGTCGGCGCGCGTGAAATCGCTATTAAGGAACGGCGCTACCTGGGAGCAAAAATGCCTCCCGGCCGAGTCGTTGCTACAGAAGGCGAAGTCGGGATTCAGGCTGACGTGCTCAAACCGGGACTGCACCTGATCAAGTTTCCATTTGAGCGAGTCGTCCGCAAGGTGGCGCTGATCGAAATCGGCCCGGATGAGATGGGAATTGTTGAGGCTGTGGACGGTGAACCGATGCCCCCAGGGCGCATCTTCGCTCCCGACCGCGCGCAGAATGCTCATAACAATTTCCAGGATCCCATCGCCTTTATCAAACAAGGTGGTGTGAAGGGCATTCAGCTAAGGACCCTGCCTCCAGGCTTGTGGCCCATTCATCCTTATCTGTTTCGTGTTTCGATTGCGAAAACTACGGTCATTCCCCAGGGCAAAGTCGGAATCATCATGGCGGCCGATGGTGGACCACTCGACCCGGGCCGATTGCTGGGAAAGGCGATCGGGGGACATCGCAACTTTCAAGACGCAGAACTGTTCATAAGCTCAGGCGGACAGAAAGGTCCCCAGGTCGACATTTTGACTCCCGGCGTCTATCGCATCCTGACACAATCCACGGCCATCGATGGAGGCTCGGATGTGAAGCCGGGACTGTTTACCGTTCGCCTCTATGATGCGTCTGTAATCAACGAAAATGAGATCGGTCTGGTAGAGGCCCTGGATGGAGCGCCACTTAACCCCCGAGATTACGTTGCCGAGTCAGTTGAAGGTCACGACAACTTCCAGGATGGGCATGAGTTTATCGGGCGTGGTGGTCAGCGTGGCCCACAGAAAGACATTCTCCTCCCTGGTACCTATTACATTAACCCCCTACTCTTCAAGGTGATTCCTGAGACGGCAAAGGAGGTGAAACCAGGCGAGGTTGCGGTGATCGTGTCCAATGTCGGCAAAGACCCATCAGATGAGGTTAGGCGCCAGATGGCTGCGAAGGTGCGCCAGCGTATGGAACGCGAAGAGAGGGAACAGGCTGAACACTCTGCGGAACGCCTTGACCGTATAGACGATAAACGGACGGCTGACGAGATAAGGGCGGACTTGATGAGTGGAGATCCAGCGGATCTTCGCCTTGATGAAGGAGCGCACGAAGCTTACGTAGTGCCTGAAGGATATCGCGGCATTCAGGAAACCGTAGTTGGTCCGGGCCGCTACTACGTCAACACTCTGGCAATCATGTTTAATGCCCAGCGCGAGGCGGAAGAGAAACGGATCCAACTGGAGAAGACCAAATCTCAGGCCGACAACCAGAAAGATTTAATGGCAGCGACAGTTGGTGTGGAGATTGCCGGCAAACGCGCCGAGCAGCGTAAGGCCGAAGCTGAAGGCGAGGCCCATTACATTCTACAAACCGGTAAAGCAGAAGCAGAAAAAGTACGTCTAATGGGCGGGGCGCAGGGTGTGGCCTATCACGAACAGGTAAACGCGCTGGGAGCTCAAGGTGTAGCACTAGTTGAAACGTTAAAAGTCATCGGCGAAAAAGGCGTGAGAATCACACCCGATGTGCTCGCATCCGGCGGAACAGGCGATGGTGCGGGGAGCATCGGCACGTTACTGCTTTTGAATCTCTTTCGTGAGCGATTGAACCTACCGGCGGAGAATGGCAAAGGTCTTCGGTCAAATAGAAAGGTGAAGCCTCGAAATCTGCCAGCTTCATAGTTGGTGGGATTTGCGAGTCTGCTGTGGGCCATTCGCTGGTAGGCTGGGTATGAACCATCCACGAACTGCGGTTGGTGGGATTTGCGAGTCTGCTGTGGGCCATTCGCTGGTAGGCTGGGTATGAACCATCCACCAACTGCGTTGGTGGGATCCGCAAGTCTGCTGCGGACCATTCGCTGGTAGGCCGGGTATGAGCAAGGTATTCTGCACGCATTCGAGCCTCTCTACTCTTCCAGGTACATGGCCGCCGCCATCTTCGTTAGCTTCCAGACTCTGCGCCATTCGATCCGGCTATTGCCATTCTCCCGACCCGTGAGCTTGTCCAAAACCAGCTTGCGGAAAAAGCGCCCTTCTCTGCGCAGCATGAACTCTTTTGCGTACGGTTTGGCCGTCTCGAAGAAACTAAACTCAGGATCAGTGACAATGCCGATGCCTTCCAGGGTCATCAGCGCCCGCATGATGTAGGTGAATTTTGCCGGTAGCCGAAATGGATACTCATACATTACTTCCGCAAGATCGTAGGTCAATTCTTTGAAGTTTACTTCTCCCAGTTTGAGGTTGAGATAATGCCGGAACAAACCCTCCACTATGGGGCGAATGGTTTCGGGACTGACGCCAGGCTTGAGAAAGTCGAGGTTGATGATGTCCTGCCCGAGCCCATGAGTATCGCGAGCTACGACATGCAGGAAGGCATTGATCATCTGAGATTGTAATTTCGGGGTAATGCGGCCCACCATGCCAAAATCGAAAAAACACAGGTGGCCACTATCCATTACCAGCAAGTTTCCGGGATGTGGGTCGGCGTGAAAAAAACCATCCTCAAGTAATTGTTTGAGATAGGCACGAACCAGCAGCCGGTTAACTTTTACTGGCGAAATGCGACGGGCGCGCAGGGCCTCCAGATCAACCACTTTCGTGCCACGAACGAACTCGAGCGTCAACACGCCCGGCGCGGTGTGCGTCCAGTAGACGCGGGGCACACGAATGGCCCGCCAATTTCGAAAGTTGTGGCGAAAGCGATCGGCGTTTCGACCTTCCTTTACATAATCCATTTCCTCAAAAATAGTAACGTGAAACTCCCTCAGCATTCCTTCCCAATCAGCGTTCTCCCGGGTCTTGGGAAAGAGACGATTGATGAGCTTCAGCAAGCGATAGAGCACGGCCGTATCAAAAGTGACGGTCCGGTGCAGATCTGGTCGGCGCACCTTAACTGCTACTTCCTGTCCGTCATGCAGTCGAGCTCGATAGACCTGCCCGAGCGAAGCAGCAGCTATCGGTTCGGCATCAATCTCTGCATAGGCCTCGCTGATCGATCGTTGCAGATCCGATTCTATGCGCGCGAAAGCTTCACTGGTCGGGAAGGCCGGTACCTGGTCCTGCAATTTTGCGAGTTCCTTAACGTAGGCGAGAGGCAGGAGATCGGCCCTTGTGCCCAGGGCCTGGCCTATCTTAATAAAAGTAGGGCCAAGGGAAATCAAGCTTTGCCGCAGCCAGTAGGCCTGCCTTTCAAGCCTCATCTCTTTTCTGCTTGAGCCCTCCTGCCCGCGAAAGATCAGAAAACGAAGAATCCGTATCGAGCGGTCGAGCAGAAGCCGCACCAGGTCCCAACCGGCTTGACGGAGCGAAGCTCGCCGCCCTTGGGCCTGTGCCTCGTCTCTAAGACGCGCAGCAGTGCGAGCATTAAAGCCTGAGCGAATGTCGTAGCTGTCGAGGAATAGATATAACGACAATAAGCCAAGAACACGCGCGACATTTGCGGCTCTTAGCCAGCCGCGAAGGCCCCGCCCTTTGAGAACTATTTCGACTAACTCTTCCGTAAGCGGAACGCCCGCTTCAGTAGAATCATCATGCAGCGGATCAGGGACCACTTGCACAGGTTGGGCACTCTCAAAGGACGGCTTTCGCGAACTTAGTCCGTTGCCGGGAAGGTGAGGAGTTAACATAGGTTTCAAGTTCATCCTTGCTAAAGTTGAGCTGTCTTGTTGTGTCCGCTGGTTAACCATTCTGCGCTAGACGAGTGACAACGAACGCCTTACACCTACACGCTCAAAATATCGCTGAGCTCTCTCCACATCTCTTTCAATTTGCTTAGTCAATTCTTCTACCGAAGCGAACTTTCTTTCATCTCGCAGGCGATGAAGAAAGCGAACTCGAATCACGTCACCGTAAAGATCGCCCGACCAATTGAGTACGAAACTCTCAACCGAAGGTTCCGTATCGCCTCCAAACGTCGGGCGCACGCCGATGTTGGTGATGCTGCGTCGCCAGCCGCCACCGATCAGGGTTCCGGTGACGTACACGCCGTTTCGTGGTATGACGCGGTTCTGAGGATGTAGGTTGGCTGTAGGAAAGCCAAGCATATGGCCGCGCTCCTGCCCGTGAATTACTCGGCCTTCCACTCCGTACGGGCGCCCCAGCATCCGCCGCGCCAGGTTGACCCGGCCGGTTACCAGCAGTTCTCTGATCCTGCTTGA
Source organism: Pyrinomonadaceae bacterium (assembly GCA_035283325.1). Classification (GTDB taxonomy): domain Bacteria; phylum Acidobacteriota; class Blastocatellia; order Pyrinomonadales; family Pyrinomonadaceae; genus PSRF01. The sequence continues at coordinate 25,684 of DATEUF010000264.1, forward strand.
ACTCACTCGCTGACCGCGTAGACGCACCTCCGGTACCTCATCGGCGAAAAAACCGAGTTCGGCGCTCACTCGTCGCAGCAATTCAATATTTCCGCTGCGGTTGTGGCCAAAAGCGAATCCGCGACCCAGGTAGACTGCCTTCGCGTGAAGTCGATCTTTCACCACGTCTTCGAGAAAAAGCTCTGCGCCGAGCAGAGAAAACTCCTTTGTGAACGGAATAACGATCGTCTGTTCAATTCCCAACACACCAAAGCCTTCCACTTTCTGGTCCAGTGTCTGGAGTAGAGGGGGCGCAGATTCGGGATGCAAAACCGCACGTGGATGAGGATCGAAGGTGATTACCGTCGGCACCGCCGCGAGCGCCTGGGCCTCCTCGACAACGGTACGCATGATCAATTGGTGACCAAGATGTAAACCATCAAACACACCCAGCGTAAGGACAGTGGGACGTTGAATGCCGGCATTATCGGTTCCGTGGAATAAGCGCATCGATTATGGCAGGGGCGCGCTGAAGAAACATTGCGAATTGCAGATTGCGAATTGCGGATTTAGACCGCCAAATACGAATCTTCCAATCCGCAATTCGCAATCCGCAATTCGCAATTTCTTCATCCTTCATCCTTCCAACGTCAGCCCATCATAGGCCCACTCGACACCTTTCGGCAGACGAGGCGAATCGCGATCGTATTTCACGTCGTGAGCAATATGCGTGAAGTAGGTGCGGCGTGGCTTTAGCTTATCAATATACTCCAGAGCTTTATCCACCCAGAGATGCGTTGGGTGTTCCTTGAAACGCAGGCAATCCAGCACCAGCACATCGAGATCGCCGAGGGCGCTCATCGTAGCAGGAGGAATGTCACTCAGGTCGGTTGCGTAGGCAAAGTCGTTAAAACGATAGGCCATCACCGGCAACCGGCCGTGAATCACTTCCAGAGGCGTGATGATGAGTTGTTGACCTAAACAAAATGGCGAAAGCGGTGTAACCGTGTGCGGAATAATCTGCGGCAGCCCGCCTCCAAAATGAGACGGCTCAAAGACGTATTTGAAAATCCGGCGAATGTCGGGCCAGGCTTGCTCGTTCGCATACACGCCAAGACTGCCATAACGGAAGTTGAGTGGCCGGATGTCGTCCAGACCAAAGATGTGATCGGCGTGGCAGTGAGTAATGAGAACCGCGTCAAGCCATTTCAATCCATAGCGCAATGCCTGCTGGCGAAAGTCAGTTGACGTATCAACCAGCACTATCTGACCACCGTGCTCAATCAGAATTGAGACGCGCAACCGCTTATCGCGTTCGTCGGAAGAGGTACACGTGTCGCATTCGCATCCGATCGAAGGAACACCGGTAGAAGTCCCTGTTCCGAGAAACGTGAGTCTCATCTTGGTAAATAGTGAATGGTAAGTTGTAAATAGTAATTGGTCTGACCCGGTTTACTATTGACCATTTACCATTCACCATTTACCAGGTTATCTTCCACCCGTGATATCGCGGCCAGAGTAGGTGCGGGAGGCTTTGGGGTGCGCTGCGTTAGCCAGCGACACATACTGCATGCGCAGATCAGCGAGGAGCCCCTCCAGAATCTGTTCCTCCTGGGTAGCCAGATTTCCGCGCGTCTTGTGCTGGAGCATGCCGAGAACGTCGATCCAATGTTTACCGAGCTCGAGATCGACTTGACGCTGGTGCGTGACAGGATGGTCCATTAATCCAAGGGCCGAAGCGGCATTGGAAGCAATTGACATAATGAAATTGGCGAAGCCGGCAGGATCCTCCTCATCTGGTACATCTTCGTTGTCGAGGTTTTGCTCAGCCTCGGCGGGCACGGCTTTCGACGCTTCGGTGACAATTGTCGCGCCGTGTTCCGGAGTAGTTGTTGCGGTCGCGCTTTTCGCCTGCGCTTTCTCCTCATCCGATAGTTCGCGGGGTGAACCGTCAGGGTTAAATAACCGGCGGTCCGTAACCTTGAAAGTAATCTGTTCGTCGCTCATTGGGCTGGCTGGTTCCTGCACTTTTCTTCATTTAGAGGGCGCATTTAACTGTCCCTCTACACTTTGAAGAACACCAGCCGATGGTAGCATCCCCCTCACGCCGCTCGCAAGAAAGGACCCTTCTCGCCCAGAGGCTTGAGTCAACCAATGATCCACTAACTCAAACGCAATAGTCGTGGGTGGCGATCCAGCTACTTTTACCATCCTCGATACTCGGAGTAGAACCGGGAATCAACGGTTTGTAGTCTCGCTGCTCCGGTAGATTTGGGACTTTTGCGCTACCGACTTAGACTACTTGCATGACAGCAAACTTTAGCGATCTTGTGAACCTGATGTCGCGACTGCGCTCTCCGGAGGGCTGCCCGTGGGATCGAGAGCAAACATACGCCAGCCTTGCGCCAATGCTCCTCGAAGAAGCTTATGAAGCTTTTGAGGCAGTTGAAGCAGCCCGGGAGGGGCGCCACGCAGAGTTGCGAGACGAGCTGGGGGACCTCCTTTTTCAGATCGTCTTTTATGCTCAGGTGGCACGCGAGCGGGGCGAGTTTTCCATTGACGATGTCACTCACTCAGTTCATGAAAAGATGGTGCGCCGGCACCCGCACGTGTTTGGCAGCGCGAAAGCCGGTAGCTCCGGCGAGGTGTTGCGTAATTGGGAGGCCATTAAGGCCGAGGAGAAGCGGGCGGCGCAAGAAGCCGGTTCCGATGAAGCACCTTTTCTACTTGAAGGCGTCTCAAGAAAAGTGCCCGCACTGATGGAGGCTCATCAGCTTTCCACTAAGGCAGCTCGCGTGGGCTTCGATTGGGAGAAGATTGACGACATATTCGAGAAGTTGCAGGAGGAGATCGGAGAATTACGGCACGCAATGGATATGCACAGTAACTCACAAACCGAATCCGACCATAGCCGCGTTCGCGAAGAAATTGGTGACGTGCTTTTTGCTGTGACAAACATTGCACGTCACCTCCAGGTTGAGCCGGAAGCAGCTTTAAAACTTACGAATCGCAAGTTTCGCCGCCGCTTCCGCCATATTGAAGAGAGTTTGCAGACGACCGGCCGGACTTTCGCTTCCACTTCACTCGCTGAACTGGAAGCCCTCTGGCAGGAAGCCAAAAGTAGTGATTCCCCTCGCCCGTGATTAATACCGGTCGTTCAGGCGAAGTGATCGCAAGATGTAGTCAAACGGCCGCTGGTAGTTGCGATACTCGCTAGACGGTGCGACGGCAGCCATGTAAAAGAGATCACCGCTTGAGAGCATCGTGGTTACCAGTGTGACAGTCTCTGTTTGGCCTGTAATTGGCGACCGCCCCGAGAGTGTCGTGCTTCGGGCAGCGCGTCCATCCAAAGTCGTACGGCGCCACCCGCTCGATTGCCGCAGATAGGTGTTGCCCTGGGCCTGTAGCAAATTCTGAACAAGCTGCCGCGAGGCCTGGTCCAGATTCGAATACTGCTCGCGGTCAGTGGCAAACATAACGCCATGGGTAATGCCCGCGGATCCATAAGCGCCTTCCGGAGCATAGCTAACAGCACTGCCGTCCGAGCCGAGCGAGCGCCAATTGCTCGGAATAGAGGCACGAAATAGATTGTTGCTCTCCGAACGATAACTGGCCGAAGGATAAGCTACCCGACTACCGCGCGCGTAGCTATCGTCCTGGGGAGAGTTTTGAGTTGGATAGTTTTGGCCGCTGCGCGCGATCTCTTCCGTCGTGCGGGCGCGTGGCAAGCCACGGAGCCGCGCCTGAACGTTCTC
>DATEUF010000265.1:0-6857 GCA_035283325.1 Pyrinomonadaceae bacterium
GTTCTCTTGGCGAGCGAGCTCGCGCACCCGCTCGTGCAAGGAGTCGGGTAAGCGCAGACTGATGGTGCTCATGGCAACACTCCTATCTTTTGCAAAAACTCTTTCGGGGTCATGGTGATTAGTCCAAACTGCTCGACGCCGGCAAAATCACTTTGATTGTAAGTCACGATGCAGTCACATTCAGGCGTTCAAGCGCCGCTGCGCTTCATGAACTGGAAATAGGCAAAGCCCAACGCGAATAACAGATGGACGGCTACAATGGACCAACCAAGCGCATTCAATACGCTCGAAAGCGTAGCAAGTAGATCAATCACGACGCCGATGGCGTTGAACCCCACCCCGCCGACCGTAACTTGGGCGGCGACTACTTTTGCTTTGGCCGAGACTGCAACAGTTTTGCCTTTCTTTGTAGCACGGCGACATCTTCATTTGGGATGCCTCCTAACCGACCGTGTATAGGGCATTCGTAAATAAATGTTTCTTCAGTGACAACGCGATTGCTTGTACCCACTCCAATGAATTGTAGGGCTGGTGGCGGCTTGCCTTCACAAAACACTTCACACCCGCAGTTTTCGTGCGGGCAGAGCGGTATTGGAAATCCGAAGCTGAGGCGACTTGGTCTCCATAATAAGCCGCTGTAGCTGAATGGCTTGAGTGGTCTAAACCACCATTGAACGAACTTTGCCACAGGATATAGAGCAAGAGCAGAAACAGCAATTATGACTGGCAGCGACAAGTTGATTTGAACGCTTAGCCTGCCTATTCCAGCCAGACCTGCCACTATAGACACCACTATGACAAGAGTGCCAAGTAATAGCGGGGCGAGCTTTTGTAAGTTTACAAGTAGCTCAACCAATTCTTTGAATCGTTTCCACATGTCATGTTACTACGGCAGTCTCCATGCAACAAGCCTGTAACGATCGGCCGGCCTCTGCATTGCGCCGGTCGCGGTAGGGACGGCCTTCACGGGCCGCCCCCCGCACGGATCCGGGCATGCAGCGCTCCCGCACCCGGCTCTTGTCTTGGGTCATTCCGTCTCGACGCGGCCAGACCTGCCCTGAGCGAAGTCGAAGGGTTCACTTCAGGTTACGGGCTGTTGGTTTGCTCCCTTTTCTCAGGGGGATACGTCGCTCAGCCGCCCGCGACGCTGACCGTTCGCTTTGCTCAGGGTCAGCGGGTCGGCTGCGTGCCGTACGTAGGGGAACGTTTTAGGCATATTGCCGGTTACTAATTGATTGAGTTGTCTCAGGGAAGTAGGCTTTCACGATATATGGCACGGGGCGACACGATGATCTCAGTTCTAACCTTGCTAACAGTGTATGTCTTTTCGACTTCGTTGCCTTGTCTGATCATGTCTTGATAGGCATCTCGTAATGAACGATCTTTGGGATCAGGACTAGGCTCTGTTACATTCTCTTGGTCGCGGATTTCTGGCAAACGCGTCACTTGTCCGACCATTGTCCAGCCAAGCGCTGTTCCACTGTAGAGCGAACGCATAAAGTTTGGGTGGACTCTGAGTCACTTCTTGTCCAGAACGCCACGAAACGCGACTTTGCCAGTGGAATGTTGGGGAAGAATGGTGACGTCGTAGCGATCTGGATAAAACATATCAACCAGGGAACAGAGATGCTTGAGAAAACTTTCGTCAAAACCCAGGTTTCGGTCTAGTGCCTCGTCTCTTTCAGATTGCCTAGTTTTTTGCATCGCTACCTCAAGTGCTCTTTCCGCCCGCACTTTCTCGTTTTTGTCTTTTGCTTCCTCAGCGCGACGTCTAAGCTCTCTTGTAGTTGTTTTTCTGTCGTTCAGGCCTTTTCTCGATTGAATGTTGTGATGTAATCGTCATGAAGAATTACTCACAGCAAACAAATCAGCCGTCAATTGTTCACATGCTGGAGTAGGATTTCCTTTGGCATCAAATAAGCCTTGTGGATCAAAGCGTGGATCTTCTTTTGGTCCCGTTGCTTTTGTGTGTATTGGATCCCATAAAATGATGCCATCTGTCAATTTATGCTGAACGGGTAGCACAATTAAGCGGTGTAACCACTCGTTTATCACCGCCTGGTCTTTAGCTCCTATAATTTGTGCTTCGGTTATTCTTACTCTTGCGACTTGTGAGAGAGCTGTCAATGCTTCAACAAGCTCGTTTTCAGTAGGAAGTGGACGAGTAATGTCATAGTCATACCACTGCTTTCTTGAGGCGTCTACAAACCAATGAGCTTGAGTGGATATACCAATTTGCACCACAGTTGGATCTATACCGAGTTCTTTACCAATTTTCTCTTTTGCCTTCTGTATTTCTTCAATTACAAAGTCGGTTTTTCCCCCAGGATTTAAACAATCATATTCGCATATATTCAAAAATACATCTTTGCCAACAATCAACCCTTTTTTTTCAGCCGCGCGAAAGAATTTCAGATAGACTTGCGGGATAATATCTCTTCCGTACAACCTATAAAATGGATTGCTGTCAAATGGCGGTTCTCCCACATATACATATATCCCACTGGTGTTGTTATGAAAGAGGGCTTCGTTTACTATGTCAATAGTAGTTGGCTTTGCTCCGCCATCCACTTTCCCGACATATTTCAAAAAGAGCGCCACTCGATCATCTATATATTGCTCGGTAATTGCATTTGACGCATTCTTAATTCTATCTGGGACATCAAGATGCCATACTGCGGGATGCAAATGATGCGACATTTCATATCTTCGAGCAAGGTTTAGCATAATGTCTATTGCTTCCATGCCAAATTGATCTATTGTGTTTTGATATAGCCCGATGAACATGCCGGAAAAGTTGCTTATCGCCTTATACATATTTACGTCGTAATAGTCAATATTCCCCCCTACAGCTACACCGACGGTAATTCCCAATTTCTCAGCTGCGCTTCGAAGCGTTAGGAGAACCGGCGTTGCGGTTGGGGTCGGACTAGGAGTGTTCGTTGGGGATGCGCTTGGGGTAGGCGTTGGCGTATTTGTTGGTGTCGAAGTGTTTGTATGAATCGGTGTATTCGTGAGTGTGTGCGTTGCTGTTGGAGTTGGTGTGAAACCGCAGGCAGATAGAGCCAATCCCAAAGACGCAGTACCACTCAACTTGAAAAAGTCGCGCCGTGATAATGGGATAGGCTTTGGATTTATCATACTAATGCCTTGCTACTGTGAAGCACCGCCGTGACTGAAACGGGCGGGCTAACGGTTACAGCAGGCAGAGGAATCCCTTCCTCCACCCCTGATTCAGAACCGGACGTGGGACTTTCGCACTCATCCGGCTCCTTGCCACACGAGCCGCTGTCAAGCGGCACTCGCTTGGGATGATTACTCATCCACAGAGCTTGACGCCCGCGCTCTTGGAGTTGGACGATTGTCCGGCTTTCGATACGCGTTCGCGTTCGCCCTAAAGCTCAGACTCCTCCTGCTCCGGCGTCCTCTCGTGTCGCAGTCCCACGTCAGCCTCTCTCTGGCCTGACCCAGAGCCTTTGCTTCTTGGGATATCCTTCACCGTCCAGGCCTCCGGCCTGGTCGCCTGCTCCAATCCAGCACCGCGCAGAGACCTCTTTCCGCTCGTCCGGTGTGTGAGATGCCCCCCTACCCAGCCTGCACATTCATCCAACGCTTCACCGACGCGGTTACCCATGGCAGCGCATGACTCGACGGCGAGGTAGTTGGCTAGACCCGCTTCGCGTCGTGGAGGATTTTCACCCCCGACACCGTGCCGGTTTTGATCGGCGCATCCCCAACGGCCAGCGTCACCGCTCGCGCGAACTACGCTAGGAGATGACACACCGATTTCCCGCAGGCAATCCGGACTGGCAAGTATTCCGTTGGGGCCGCCCCGCGCTTCTGGTGAAGTTCCGGCGAAATCGGCAGAAGCGCGCTCGGAATACTTGCCAAATCGGAGGCCCGAAATGGCTCCCAGGGAAATCGGTGTGACACTTGAACTAAAGACTCTTCCGCGACGGCGGCGCGTTCGCTGGGCACGGGAGTGCCAGTCAGGTGGATGCCCGGGCTAGGCCGCTATGCGAACACCTAAACGCGCTTCTGCTCCATTTCTTCAGCTTGCCGCACATAGCGATTTTGCACTTCCTCTTCAAGGGTTTGTGCGTCGTTAGAACTGTGAAAAGCAGTGCCAAAAGGCCAGTGCTCCTTGTAACGCATCTTTTCTTTCTCGCAATCACTGCAATGTGTGGATACTACTAGTGAGGAGCGCGAGTTGCGTGGATCTTCGGGATATACTCTGATCGCGAGCTTTAAATTGTGTTGAGAGCAGTATACTTGCGGTGAGTCTACCTGCCATTTCTTGTCGGCCTTCCACACATGGGCTCTCCATTCTCTCGGGAAGTCTTCAAATCTTAGTGTCTGACTACGGCTACTTTTCGGTGGTTTTTCCGCTGATTCTCTCCTCCAGTTGTCAAGCAAGCTAACAATGCGCGTAATTGGTACTAAGATGCCAAGAAAAGCAAACATACCCAATATCAGCAGAAGATATACAGGGGCTGAAATGACGGTGTTGAGAGAGTTAGATAGAGCAACAAGTGTTATTCCTGCCAAAGCGGTAAAAACGCCCAGCAGGAAGACCGATATAAGCTGTGTAAAGGCACTGGTCAATGAGTCGGTAAGGACTTTGGAAAGCCATTTTCGTAAATTGATGAACATACGTGTGTTTCCAGTTATGCGAGGATGTGCCTTTCTCTGCTTCCTTCAATGATAGCTATCTGAACAATTAAGTTGACCTGAAAGTTGTGTAGGTCAGGCGTCTTTCCAGAAAGAATTTTTTGATTTTCACCGTGCTTGACTTCAAATTCGGCAAGACGGACTTTGGCATGAAACCTAACAAGTGTAACCGCCTGTGTGTACCATCGATTATAGTCGCGGAGAACTTTCAGTGCTGTGTCAGCATTTTCGGCTTGATTGAGGATAGCCTCAGCTTGTTGAATCAACTCGGCTTTTTCTTCTTCGTAAGTCATCGGGTTATTTCCTTTATGAATTGGATTATGCTTGTTGGCGGTCGGCTTTTAGTCTTACTGTGTAAGCGAGTCCTATCTGCCTATTAACATGACATTGTCCAAATCGCAATTACCCTTACCAACTCGATAGTCGCCGAGGATTTTCAGTTCCTCTAGTGACTTAAGCACCCGTGCCAAATCAGCGCGGGTTGCCGCCTGATTACTTCCTGTTATCTTCCACTCTGCCGAAACATCTAATCGAATAGTATATCTTGTCCACTGTGTGCCAGGATTATAGGATTCATCAAAGTCAAGCGTTATGCCCCCGCCACTTAAGATTACATCAATAGTGGTTTGGCCGGGATTATCTATCCGTGACTGTCGTAAATCGAAGATTAACTCTCCCCCATAGGCAACGGACTTGTCCCCAAGAAATTTTGCTGGAGCACTCCAATACCATGGGGAAGCTTCTTTCGCATCTTCAGCACTAATGTATCCATCGGGGTTGCCACCGCTCACGAAATGAAGAGGCCCGTTCCCCTCATTATTGACTACTTGCCAGCCCTCATCACTGTGGTCAAAGGTGCTAATCGCCAGGGTGCGCGTTGGTGTACTGGGTGAAAGCCCAAGCAAAATACTGGTAATGATCAGCCAGACAATCAGAATAATTGCTACCGAGACAGTGGCCCATAGTGGAAATCGAGTCCTCCGAGGTTTACCACTTGCGTCAAAGATGCTCTTCCGAGTCTTATCCGCCCCCACAACAGTAAGTAGTATCACTAATCCCGCCGTAACACCGATGGCGATGAGTTGCCCTCGCTTTCCCTCGTCTCCTAATAAGAGACCAGCAAGCAGTAACAACAGGGCAACCGCGCCAGTAAGAAAAGTGAAAACCCTGGAAGCTCTATCTAGGAAATCTAGCACGCAGAACCTGCCCTAGCTGATACTGGTGACGGGCCGCCCAATGCTCTATGGCTATCTCCACCAATGTAACCGGGGCTCCGGCCCAGACCCCAGCAGACGGATCAGGGAGCCGCCCGGCTCAGCCAGCCTCTTGCTCTTGCCCGTTTGTGGAAGACAGCCCCTAACCACTCTTCCGATATGTCTCACGTAACTAAGCCGCCGGACCGGGCGCGCCCCCCGCAGGTAGTGCCTCGCCCATGACCAAATCGAGCCGCCCGCGTTGGTTTGCGACCGGCTCGGAGTTTGCAAGTACACCCCTGCCGCGCGCCCCATCGCGGGCCACTTCCTTGTATGGTGGTGTGACTGGATTATAGAACCAATTTGCCGGGGCGTAAACGGGAAATTTCCAGCGGATAGGTATGCGATAGGGGGCGGCCCTATCCGCTTACACGTAGCGGTTTTGCGAAACAATCCGCTGGAAGCCGGTGGGACCGAGACCCTAAGGGTCTTGGAGACCCTTAGGGTCTTGTCTCACAACCCTCAGGCGGCCAGGCCCGCCGGCGCGCGGTCAAACCAGGGTTGGGCGCGCTCAAGTTGACCGGCCAGGCGGAACAGCGCGGCCTCGTCGCCGAAGCGCCCGACGAAGTGCATGCCGATCGGCAGCCCGGCCTCGTTCCAATACAACGGCGCCGACATCGCCGGTTGGCCCGTCACGTTGAAGGGAGGCGTGTAAGGCGTGAAGTCGAAGGTCTGCGCGGCCAGGGGCTTGATCACGCCCATCGCGTTCAAGAGCCAGCCGGCGTTCAGCCGTCCGATCACTTTCATCATGGCGAGTTCGCCGCTCTTGGGCTGGAGCGCGCCAATCGGCAGCGGCGGCTGAGACAGGGTCGGCGTAAGCAGCACGTCGTACTGCTCGAAGAATCGGCCAATTTCGCGCGCGGCCATCTGCAACTGGCGCGCCGCCTGCGCATAAGCGGCGGCGCCCAGGGCCTGCCCAAGAAGTCCCAGCGC
>DATEUF010000266.1:0-6430 GCA_035283325.1 Pyrinomonadaceae bacterium
AGGGCCAGCACCCATTCAGTGCGGATGCCGGTATCATGCAAGCCAAAGTTCCATTGCCGATCATGCCTGTCAAATTCTCGCTGAAAGACTCGGGCCCGAGGAAACGCGGAAACGATCTTGACCGTGTCGTCGTCACTGAAGCTATCGACAACAACGATATCCTCAGCCCAGGAGAGTTGTTCCAACGTCCGGCCAATATTCGGAGCTTCGTTGCGCGTGAGAATGAGTGGTGTGATCTTCTGAAGCATCGGTACGGCTGGAGCAGAATCCAGAACGGCTACAAACCGGCTACCGCGCTGCGAACTTCATCCGACTGCCGCAATCCAGCGCTTCTGTTAGTTACGATGTCGGTGTAGAGTCGCGAAAGCTGTTCGGCTATGGAGGACCAGGAATAGTTTTGGGCCAGGAGTTTTCCGTTTCTGCCTCGCCTTTGAAGTTCTGCTGGCGAGCTTAACGCGGTGGCAAGCGTGCTTTCGAGCGATTTCTTATCGATAGCCGAAACCCAGCCACTCTCTGAATTCTGAATTTCTCGTGCCACGTCTACATTTGGACTGATCAATACGGGTACGCCACACGCCAACGATTCCATAACACACAACCCAAAGTTCTCGTGATGAGACGCTAGCGCGAGCAGCGAAGCTCCGGTCAAAGCAGCTTTCTTCCTTTCGCCCTCAAGCCAACCAGTGAAAACTATGCGGTCGCTTCCGAGTCGGCCACGAGTAATCTGCTTCAGTTTCGCAACATATGCTGGAGGTCCATCACCTGCCACGACCAAATGCCACGATTGAAACCGCCCGCGCTCAGCCAAGGAGAGGAATGCTTCAAGCAGCACGTCAAGCGCCTTCTTTGGGTCCAGTCTTGACAATACCAGCACGTAAGGTTGCGGTACGGGCAGGGCCAAGGAAGGATCGTTTGCGGTCAGATGCAGATCAACCCCAAGCGGAATAATCTCACCGCGTGTAAGACCGAGCGACTCTTCCACGGTATTCATCTCTGCCTCGGTGGTGTAGTGGATAGCGACGGCATTTGCCAGCATTTTCCTGATATTCGTTTGCCAGAAGAGCTTCTTGCGCCAACTCTTTCGGCCCATGCTCCAGGGGGCGAGTGTTCCAAGCGGGCGAACAATGTAAGGGATCTGCGCCTTGCGGCAAGCGCTTGCTGCGGTGATGCAGGCATGGTTAAAGACGGCATGAATATGGACGAGATTGAAGTCCGGAACGTGTTGGGCGAGCCAATTGGCAAATGGGCGAGAGTACTTAAATGACGATCCCACCTGCGCGGGGAAAAAGACTGCAGGCAGATTTTTGAAAGTAGTAAGTTTTCTTAGCTCCGGAGGAACTTTCAGGTCGGCATCAGTAGCGGCGAGCAAGACGTCGATGCCTCGGTCGCGCAACGCGCGGCACATTGGGACTAGAGCCTGCGCCGGCCCACCCGATCGCTCCGAGAGCGACGGAATAACGTGCAAGACTTTCATATGCGACTAGCGGAATCTTACAGGAATGATGGACGGTGTGCTGCGATTTCTGTCCACAGTATCTGGAATATTCTGGGAAACATTCACTGCCAGGTCGCGATGCTGTCTCGCGCGTAATTAACAAAGCGCCGAGCTCCGTCGCCGAGCGAATGCCCACTTACACTCGCGCCAGCGCAGGCGGCGAGCTGCTCATAACTGTCTGCCGGAAGTTGAGCAGCTTCGAGCATTGCAGATAACAGTGCATCTGAACTACCCGCTGGGATTAGCCAGCCATTCCTCTCCGACTTCAGAAACTCGACCGCAGCTCCGGTTTGGTTAGTTCCGATCACCGGCAGACCGGCGGCCAAACCCTCCGGCACAACCATTCCCCAGCCGTCGTAGCGAGAGGGAACACAGAGAAAGTCAGCTTCGGAGTAATAACTTGGCAATTCTTCCCAATCGGTGAATCCAATAAACTCGACGCGATCCCTAACAACGTCGAGCTCGTCCATAATCAGCTTTTTTAGGGGTCCATCGCCCACCACTCTTAAAAAAACGTTGGGTAGTTCTTTGGCGAGTCGCACGAAGGCTCGCGCGAGTAGATCCACACCCTTGCGGTGAATAAGTGCGCCGGAAAAGAGAAAGACTCGCCGCTGGGCCGTTTTGCTGGCGGAAGCCGCGACCCTCTTAAAACGCTCGAGGTCGGAAAAGTACGGCATGTTGTAATATGCGCGCCGCAATCCAAATTCATTCTTGTAGCGCTCCACCGCAAATCGGCCGATGCCCCAAATTGGCGCTTTCGAACCGTGCAGCTTCCGCAGACGCCAACGCCGCGATACCAGACCGAGAAATTCGGGTTTGCGGAAACCAGGTCTTTCGCCCCAAAAACACCACGGCGAATCTTTTGCCGCACGTAAATTAAGCAATACCTGAGCAGGATTCTCGGCGTAGTAATTGAAGATCACTAGATCGCTACGCAACACTCTTGAGCGCACTTCAGCAAAACACGCCGGCTTGTCTTCGAGAAAGACATGCTCATGGACGATTTGCTTCTGTTTCCACCGGCGGTCATAAAGGAACTGGTGAAGATAGACCACCTCGAGTTCACAGGCGCCCAACTTCGTGAGTCTGTTGAATAGTTCAATCTGATATGGTGAGCCGAAGTGGGTGACTACGAGCACTCGCATATTCATACAGCCCGCACAATTGAAATCAACGAAAAGATCCTTGTTGGAAGTTCTTCATGCAGACTGATGCGGAACATCAGGTGTGATTCCATTATAAATTCCTTTACTGGACAGAAAGGATTTCGAAACTCAGTTGATTTGCAGTTTGCTGATTCTCAATCTTTGTCAAGGCCGGCTCCCATTCCCTGTTTGCGAAAAGAAGTCGCAAGGGCGATCAGTAACGAATGCACATTACAGGATTGCGGAAAAGAACTTATGGTTAGTAAGCCCGACGCTGCAGGTTGGTAAACATTCGTGAAAGCCCAACCCACGCTAGCATTGCATAGCTAACCAAGATCAATTCCAGTATTGAACGCATACCGGAAAAGAGAGCCATTACGAGGATGCTGTAGATGACCAGGGCACCAAACGTATTACACTGAGTCAACAATCCGTTTAACATTGCCGCTAGTCGACCATAGAGCCATCCACCCAAGGCGACACCAAGAAAACCGAGTGACATATAAAGTTCGCCGACAACTGAGTACGAATAAGAAACACCTTCTCCGCCCAGAGCAGTAGTCAAGTCGAACCCGGGATCAGCTGGCTTTCCGTCCCACAAGACACGGGGGATTGGTCGAACCAAAACATAGAGGACGTATTTGTGGTAGACGTAAGTGTAGTAGTTCGGGATAAGTTGAATTACCTGGCACAAACGATAGAAGTTGTCGTCTACATGTATGTATTGTTGCTGCTGTACCGCTTGCTCATCCCCGCCTTCAAGGAAGGCAGCCAAGCCGACGTTCCGATAGGCAATCATTATTTGTAACGCGGCCAAAAGCGAAACTACTGCAACGGTAAACGCAATTGCGTGCCGAAGGCGCAAGTGTTGTTGACTGTGCACCCAAAGAACTAGAGCCATGCCAAATACGACGCCGATTACGCGGCGGCTTCCACTTTGGGCGAGAAACAGCGTCATTATCATTGCCATTGCCAGACAGGTGAGGGTCTGGGGACGCCTCCAGCCGAGACGCCGGCTCACCACAATGCCGAGTATAGGCACCAGATAACCAAAATACTGAAGATGATCAAGAAAGGCATCCGATCCACCCAACTGGCCCCGGGTCCAAGGGGCTGACCAACGCGCCTCACCCACGTAATGAAACATTTCGACGACATTGAAGTTGCAAGGAATCGCAAACTTCAGCATGCCGAGAAGGAAGGATGCGACAGCCAAGCCAAAATATATATTCGGAGGGAAATCTTGCGACACTGAGCGAATAATGCCGGAAGGAAATCGCCAGGCACGATTTACCGTCCCCAGCCAAACCATGGCTATGAACAAACCTATGCCAATGAACGCCTTCGTAATCTCCTCCGGATCGATCTTGTCCATTGAGAAAGTGCCCTGCAATAAGTCAAGTAGCAACCAATATATCGGCGACAGTGCTAACAAGTGCTCGCCTCGCAAAAGCGACTTCCGATACCGGATTGCAGCAACTATCGGCACTAGCATGAGGCCAGCAGACATCACGAGCGCGGACTCAAACAGTGCGCCGGCTGGCTCTGGATCTTTGGGGATCAAAGCCACGGCGGCAATCGTGCCAATTCCCGTGGCGGCAATTCCGCCAAAGGCTCGGCGAAACACAATTCCGCGATGGGCGGGAAATGGGATTGGCGTTGATTTGGGGTAAGTGTACTCCATTGACTGGAGGCTCTATTACACGGATGCCTTGAGAGATGCTATTAATTCTGAGCGAAACCTATGCCAAGGAAACCGCTCGGCGCACTGTTTAGCAGTTGTTCTTACACTGACGTTGCCGGGTAAGATCCGCGCTAGAAATTCTAACCTCGCTGCAAGTTCTTCAATATTTCCGGGCGCAGTCAGATAAATACCTTCGGATTCGTCGCCCAAGTCTGGCAGACATGAGTTTGGCGTTCCCAGGACAGGACAGCCTAGCGCGAGCGCTTCCAGAAACACCTGACCGAATCCTTCAACTAAAGAAGGCATGGCCAACAAACTACTGTTTAAGAAGTGCCAAGTTAACTCTTTTCCAGTACAGCCACGTATCCAATCTATACCCATATTGTCATTGACTAATGCTTCAATTCCTGGGTCCGCTGTCCTGCAGATAACCGTCAACTTGCTGTTCTTTGGCAAAGCCGCCCTGCGCCAAGCCAGAACAAGATGATGTAACCCTTTTCGTTGAGTCCCCGAACCAACGAATAATACGCGAAATGTCTCGGGCGACTTTAAAGATGTTAATGGGGCCAATATATCGATGCCGTATGGGACAATCCTGCACACAGCGTCCGCTACACCTATCTCCAACATTGAGCGCTTGGTAAACGAGCTTGCACAAAGAATCAAATCTGCATGACGCCAGGCATCTCTCGTACGGTGTCTTGTCTTCGCGTCTACTAACAGGTTGGTATCTTCGACAAATGACTTATCAACAAATGGATATTTTCGCCTGTCTTCGTCGAGGATTCGATATTCCAAATCAGGGTGCGGATGATATTGGAACATTACCTTGTGAGGCGTATGAGAATACGGTGCAACAAAGGCCTCCCACGCGTACGGGCTGTACAGGAAAAGATTTGTTCGGCGTCGGGCAGCGCGGTTAGCAGCGGCAAGCGAAAATTTGGGATCAAACTCTGCAAACGTCACTGATGGGGCTCGACCTAATCGATGATATGCGTGTTCGATTATCGTTGTACCCCATAAACTTTGGACCCGATTATTAGGGATTCTTGGCTCGTACCGAAACTGAATTTTTTCTTTCAGTCGTAGCGGACATACATTAGCCGCAAAGCGCAGTAGAGGCATTGCATATGCATCGGTGATGAATTCATCAAGCAATCCTGCTTGTGAAAGCGCCAACGGAGCTTGGTAATAGTCCCTCCGTCCGCGAAAAGCACACACATACTCCATGATGTCCGCCTGAAATTAGCTTATCGTACGGAGTCGGGAGACGAGCCACCAGTTTTCTCGGTCTCGTAGTTCTCTGCCCAGAAAGGGGAGAGGGCGCTGGTCAACGCGGTCCAGTAATAAACTGTGGCCAGCAAACATATTGCCGATGCTATCAATGAAGGACCTTTTGTGAACCTCTATGAGGAAAAAGTTACTCTTATGGAACCAGGAGGAGCCTCCAAGAAGTACCTCCTCTTCAGCTCCCTCCACATCTATCTTGACCAGGGCATTAGTGTGGTCCGTCGGATTTCCTCTTTTCCACCGCACGGAGTCCAGAGTGGTCACTCCGGGCCGCTCCTCGATCCCCACCAGACTTTGAATAATGTTGAATGAGAGATCGCTCGAGGGTTGATCGTCGATGCTTCGCTGTAATGCCTCGAAGTGTCGTTGCTGCGGCTCGAAGGCCACAATCTCGCCTGCCTTTCCCAGGCGGCGGAATGCTGCTGCGCAGCCGAAAGTGAAGTAACCATCATTGGCCCCGACGTCCACCACACGATCAACTACGCGCAAAACGTCTTCCAGCCAATTGTTCAGTTCGTGTTCGTATAACCCAAGAATCTTGCGCATAGACTGCCGTGGATTCATCACGAGGCGACCACCACGCAATGGCCCACGCAAGATGCGAACCCTAATTGGACGGTTCGGCAAGAGCTTCTTCACTGTATAGCCAGTCTTCTTCACTCTTACTCGATGGGTCTCAACAGGCGGACTACGCTTTCTAAAGATTGCGGACCGCGCTTCTTCAAGCGTCTGCTTAACCGATATATAGTTGGGTCAACAGGCTTGCGGTCCTTCCACCGTTTCACACAATTCGCATATCCACTCAAAGTGCCTCGT
>DATEUF010000267.1:0-4879 GCA_035283325.1 Pyrinomonadaceae bacterium
ATGCCCTCCTTCGCGGCCGCTCTTCCAATTCGCCACAGCGGTGGGGAAAAAGCAGCCTTCAGTTCAACTAGCCGTGAGTCGAACACAAGCAGAAGGGCGCAGCCCAAGTCCGTCCTTGGCAGCTACCGCGAGGCAAGCCACCGCGGCACATCAGGCGGCACAGCCGTAATGAATCCAGCTTGGTGCTTCATAGTGGTTTCTAAAGAGTGCCGCCCCTGCCGCCCCTGCAAAATTGGACACCACACCAACTCAGCTATAGAATAAGAGTCACGGCCCTGAGCCCCCAACCACATTTTCTCTCCCTTGGGAAAAATGACTTCCGTTCTTCGTTAAGACGGTTCTTTTGCATTTCCCCTTAAAAGTACTTAAACGTGAAAACCAATTTGAAAGGAAAATTATGAGGAAACTCCTTGGCGCTTTCATAGTGTTTACACTGCTTTTGCTCTTTGCCAGTCCTCTTTCCGCAAGAACGTGCGGCAAGTTTCGTCATAGGCACGGGAACTACTCGCATACGCACTATGGTTGCATCGGTGACAAGCACAAACACGGGCGAAGCTTTTGGCAAAAGCACCGGGACAAACTGACAACCGCCGGTGGGGCTGGAGCTGGAGCTCTGATTGGCGGCATTGCCGGAGGTAAGAAGGGGGCCGCTATCGGCGCTGTCGCCGGAGGCGGAGGAGCAGCTGTTTACACGTATGGTATACGCAAACGGAGGCGTTCGGCGCGCTACTAGCTCCCACATGAGTCTGTCGGAAAAAGAAACTCCGCGTGTCTTCCGGGCTCTCGGTGCCACACCGGTGAATGGTTTTCCTGCAAACTTACTGCGTACACGCAGAGTCAGCAGCAAAAGCCATTATTCCGACAGACTTCGGATGGGCAAGTATTGACCTTCGGCTGTTGCCCATTCGTCTCAAAAACAAAGTCTTCCGGACCGGGATTTTCTGCCCACTAAACCGCGGTGTAACAACAGTTGGGGCAGTCAGCCTCGCCTCTTATCCAAAACCCGACCAAAGCCCTGCTATGTAAAAACTTGTTTGCCATTGCAAGACAAAAGTTGTAAAATCTCTAACCTGTCCTGCGCTGGCGGCAATAGCTGTCGACCGCCTCGCTTCTCCTTACTTGGACCCTAGCGGTTTTCTCCGCAAACAGACCAATTTCCAATTTCCGTGAGTCGCAGGAGTTGCTTAACCATGTCAGAGCGTTCGAGAATTCTAATTGTTGATGATGAGCCCGACATCACAGAAGTACTAGCGGATCTTTTGGGAGAGGAGCACCAGTGTACTACCGCCGGAACAGCCGAGCAGGCACTCTCCCGTCTGCTGGAGAGCGAATATCAACTCGTAATCAGCGACATTACGATGCCGGGCATGAGTGGGCTGGAGATGTTGCCGGAAGTTAAGCGAATCTCGCCTAATACGGTTGTAGTGATGATCAGCGGCATGCAGACCGTGGAGAGTGCTATCGGTGCGCTGCGTCTCGGGGCGTTCGACTACCTGATGAAGCCGTTTGATCTGAGGCAGGTGGAAGCCGTAGTCAAACGCGCGCTCGAGCATCACGAGCTCGTTGTCGCCAAGCAACGCTATGAAAATCATCTTGAAGAGTTGGTGGAACAGCGCACCGGGGAGTTGGATCAAGCACTCAATTCGCTGGAAAATGCCTACCGCTCCACGCTTAAAGCTCTAACAGCGGCCCTCGAAACCAGAGACTCAGAAACGCATGGCCACTCGGAACGAGTTGTGACCTACAGCTTGCGTTTGGGCCGGGAATATGGGTTGGAGGCGCGACAAATGAAGGCCCTGGAGTTTGGTTCGCTTTTACACGATATCGGCAAGATTGGAGTTCCCGATTCGATTCTACGAAAACCAGCAAAATTGACAGATGAAGAGTGGGTACGAATGCGGGAACACCCGCTGCACGGTCAGCAAATCTTGCGCGGCATCCAGTTTCTTGAAGGAGCGGCGCGAGTGGTGGCGCAGCATCATGAAAAGTGGGATGGCTCGGGCTACCCCCGCGGACTAAAGGGCGACCAAATTGATATGTGCGCTCGCATCTTCTCTGTTGCTGACGCCTTTGACGCCATGACCAGCGACAGGGTCTACCGGCGGGGTAAGTCCTATGAAGCAGCAGCCCATGAGTTGGACGATTGGGCTGGGAAACAGTTTGACCCTAAGGTGGTTGAGGCCTTTCACCGCGTTCCCCGAACTGACTGGGAGGAGCTACACCAGCAGTCTCTAATGTCCAGGCAAGACGAGTATGAAGTAACTCAGATGGTGCGGATGTTGGAATCGCAAATGGAAGCGTTGGTGAGTTAACCCTGGGTCGGGAATTGTTTCCTCAAAACCCTGCCACTACATAGCCGCGTCTTGACCTCAAGCTCAAGCCCACTCTCCTCGAGGATACCTGCACTCTCCGATACTCACCTTGTCTAGCGGCTGCCAGTGCTCGCTTCGGACGGTAGGTAACTACATACTCAGCACCAACCTCCCGAGCGATCTCTTTTGCCTGCGCTAACATCTCATCGCCAGATTTAGGCAAGAAGATTCGCCCGCCAGTCTCATCAGCCAGGTTCGTCAATATCTGCTGGCTCTTCTTCAACTCAGCCTCGTACGCCTTGCGCTGCCGCCGCATTGCCGGATCAAACTTTATGCTTACTCCGTAGGTTGGGCTGCGGGTGGTACCTGGCGGCAGTGTTGGGTCGGTACTGGCGATCGGATCTGAAGAAACCGGTCTTTGGCCGCTCGAGACATTCGAGGCTTGTCCCTCTTTTTTCTGGCGCACAAACTCTGTATAGCTGATTACGTGAACAGTAGCGCGGGCAGCTAGGAGGCGTTTCACGGCTTCCGCACGATCGGACCTGCCCCCGCCAGAGTCAACGCCGTCAGTTATTAAGACTACGTGCCGGGTGCCTTCCGGCCGTTCCCTTAACTGCCGCGCAGCAGCCGCCACAGCGTCTGCGAAGCGGGCGCGTTTCCCGGAGGAGATCTTCTTCTTCAGGATCGTCATGGCCAATTGCCGATCTCTGGTCCAGCCTTGGAGCAACTCCACAGAATTGTTGAACTGCATCAGCGCCGTCCATGTGTCTGCTGGAAGTCCTTTCAGCAATTCAACCGCAACGTCTCGAGTTAAGCTCGTACGTTTCGACTGCCCACCAAGTCCGCTCAACTCTCCTCCGGTGTCCAGCACGATCAACAGGCTTGCCGGTATATGGCGAACACTTCTGACTTGCTGGGCAACGCCATCCTCTAGGACAAGTACGTCATCGGTTTCGAGTGTCGGATCGTAATGACCATATTGATCCACAGCAATAACCGGCAGGCGCACCTCTTCGGTAAAAACCTTCACCGGTTCCTGCTCTTCCGACCGTGGACTGGGGGGCGGGATTGGGGCGTTCTTTTCCTGGGCGCGGGCCAAGACAACACCGGCGACTGCAACACAGAGGACCGAAACTGCTCGTTGAAAAAGCAATTTGTGCCACCAATGAAATAGAGGTCTCTGGGAGCGCAGGCATCCTTGCCTGCTTCGTTCCTTCTCCGAGAGTCTCAACTTTGATACCTGTGATAAATCGTGAGGTTGCCCTTCAAACGTCACCTTTTCGTGACTGCGCCTGCACCGCGGTGATAGCGACGGCCGCAACAATATCTTCTGCTTTACACCCGCGCGAGAGATCGTTGGCGGGTTTGTCCAATCCCTGAAGAATCGGGCCGATCGCCGTTGCTCCGGCGAGTCGTTCGGTGAGTTTATAGGCAATGTTTCCTGATTGCAGATCAGGGAAAATGAGTACGTTCGCTCGCCCGGCCACTCTTGATCCCGGGGCTTTTGCTTCGGCCACTGCTGGTACGAGCGCGGCATCCACCTGAAGTTCGCCGTCAATCTCCAGGTCTGGAACGCGGGCTTTCACGGTGCGCGTGGCCTCAACCACTTTGTCAATTAGATGATGTTTGGCACTGCCCTTGGTCGAAAACGACAGCATTGCGACGCGAGGTTCCGCTCCCAGCAGTGCCCGGCACGAGTCAGCGGACGCAATGGCGATCTCTGCCAACTCCGCGGCCGAGGGTTCAATTACGACTCCACAATCAGCAAAGATCAATGATCCGTCATGGCCGTAGTCGTGGTTACGCAGGGCCATGAGAAAAAAACTTGAAACAAGCTTGAATCCGGCGCGCACGCCTATGCAATGAAGTGCGGCGCGAACGGTATGAGACGTTGTATTGGTCGCTCCGGCTACTGTGCCATCTGCCTTACCGAGTCGGACCATCAGATTTCCGTAATAGAGTGGATCAGAGACGAGAGTGCGAGCTTCGCCCGCCATAAGCCCTTTGGCGCGGCGCAAGTCGTGAAGCAATGCCGCCATTTTCTCGAAATCATCAGCGCGGCGGTGATCGAAGACTTCAACACCTCCCAGTTCGGCGCCTGCTCGTTGCGCGTGCTCTCGAATTACAGCCTCATCACCCAACAACGTGATGCGCGCGAGCCGTTCACGAGCGCAACTCGCTGCTGCAACCACAGTGCGCGGGTCATTACCTTCAGGCAAGACGATATGTTGCGGTCTCGACTGAGCACGTTGCCGAATTCGTTCCAGGATGTCCATAGGATGTCTGGAGTCTAACCAAAGCAGTGTTGCCAGAACAAGCTGATCGGTAGTAAATCTCGCAGGTCAGGAGGCTAGAGCTTCTGGCAGTAAAGCCTCTTAGGTCAAGAAGGGGGCAAGAATGGCTTCTGGAAGTAACCCTCTCAGGTAAGACATCTGAGTTGTTCTGTCAAGCTCTTTTTTTGTGTTGGCGCGTCAATCTAGTTTTGTGTAACTAAGAGTTTTGCCAGTGGCGATCCACGCCGGCGTAAAGCCTGTTGATACGTCTCTTCGCAGTAAGACACCCGCATT
>DATEUF010000268.1:0-8963 GCA_035283325.1 Pyrinomonadaceae bacterium
AAGCCATCAAGGCATACAAGGAGGCTATTCGTCTGAGGCGTGCCTTCGTTGATGCGGATTCATATTACCGGCTGGGCACAGCTTACCTCCAGATAGGCGACAGCTCGGCCGCCATCGATCCGCTGAAACAGTCGCTGTACATGATCAGAGCGCGGGTTTTGGATTCAGAGCAGCACAAGCCGGCGCCGGCAGCACCACCCCAGGCAGAGGTAAATTATGCTCTCGGTCTCGCCTACTATGGCAGCGGCGCATTCAGAAATGCGGCAACGGAATTCGAGAATGCGATTCGTCTGAAACAGGACTTTGCCTCCGCCCATTTTGGTCTCGGACTCTCCCATCTCTCTTACGGGGACAGACGGTCTGCTGAAAAAGAGGAGCAGATTCTCAGAAAAATGAAATCTCCCCTGGCGGATAAACTGGCCGATCAGATCGTGATGCCGGGAGTCAGAAAGAACAGAGTGTTCTGAGGCGGAAAGCGCAGCGTAATTCTACTAAATTGAACAATTAGTTGGTTGGACGGAGTAAGCCACGGAAGATCCCCTGGACGGTAACCTGGCTGGCCGGAATAGTAAGTGGCTGGAGTTGCGAGTTGGCTGGGTGCAATTCAACATTGATACCCCGCCGATAGAGTCTTTTAAGGGTCGCCTGATTCTCCTCCACCAACAGCGCAACTACGATCTCACCATCTCTCGCATCCGTGCGATTCTCAATCAACGCGATATCGCCATCACAGATGTGTTCGTCGATCATCGAGTCGCCTTTCACGCGAAGCGCATACACCTTTTCGGGACGGACACGGCCAAGCAGAAACCGCGGCACCGGAATGGTCTCCTGGTAATCGACTACTTCTAAAGGTGCACCCGCGGCAACACCGCCCAGCAGCTTCACTTCACACAGCGCGTCGGCGTCGTCAACTTTCACCGTCAAAGCAAAAGATCCGTCTTCATGCTGGCGCGTCAGCAAACCCCGCTTTTCAAGCGCGGCAATATGCTTGGCAATCGTTGCGCGTGATTTAACTCCAAAGTGTCTGGCGATCTGCGCGTAGGATGGTTCGTAACCATGCCGCTCGAGGAAGCGAGTTATGTAGTCGAGAATTTCTTTTTGGCGTTGCGTCCGTGGGAGCATAAGTTCAAGCAAGTCCCGAGTGAAATTCCAGACGAGCGGTAAAGAACAACGAACCTCGAGAAGACGACGCGCATTCTATGGCGCAGGGAGAAATGCGTCAAGCGTTTGCGAGCCGCTTTGATTGTACGATCAGATTGTGAGAGAGGTAAACGCCTTCAGCGCACAGAGTAGCGCACCAGAGTACGAGGAAAGATTCGCACGCTCGCCGGCATGTCGGCCATTAGTATTGGTTTTCCAGTCAACAGGTCACTTGCCTTACGGGCATACACCGCTTCGTTCAGATCATTGTCTGGGCTGATCACGGCGCCTTTCAATGCTGCGCCGATGAATGCTCCTTTGGTGCGGGAATAGGAGAGAATGCCCGCATCGAGTGTCAGGTTGGTAGAGGCAGCGGCCTCACGACCAACTGGACCAGCTGCTACGCCCACCTCGCCCCCCATCTCAAATTTGTCTTTTACTAGTCCGTTGAGTCCATCCTGATTCATAATTAACAAAACGTAATCGGTCTTCTGGGCGCCTATCTGCGCCCCAAAGCTGCCGCCACCTAAATTGAAGAACACAGGAGCTCCCCAACCGCCGCGGATTCGCCTGCTGATCACCCCCTGCCCACCGCGCCCACCGAAGATGAATGCTGCCTTGATCACGCCCGGGAAAACCGCGATAGCTTCTGCCTTGTCAAGCAGTTCTTTAGGGATCGCCTTGTCCCGCGTATTCATGATTTCGGTAAAAACTTTGGCTGCATCACTGGAGTGGCGCGCCGCGTCATGCATCCGTGATTTCTGCGCCAACGCACTACCGTTAGACCCAAGAAAAACCAGTACTAATCCTAAACAAATCCTCATAATTTGCGAGCTATGCGTCATATTTCCTCCTGAAATCCAAGCGTCCGAGGGTTATCGGGGGGCCTGTTGCGGCTCCCTTGCCAAAAAATCCACGCCACTCGGATTGTGCGCAATATTACACGCACTGGCCCGAATCCGATAGACCCCTAACACGGCAATGGAACTTAATCTGCAGAAGATCAAAACTCAGGATGAGACTGAGGAGCCGGCGGCGATCGACCAGGCCAATCAGCGTGTTGAAGCCAAAATCAAAGATATTGAAAGGGAGACGAAAGGGCAGGTATCAGAAGGATTACGAGATAAACTCTCGGAGGAGGAACACGGGTCTAAGAGAAAAGCTAAAAAAAATTAATTCGAACGGCTTAACTTTTCCAGAGCGTTCCAAAGATCATGCGATCGCGTCTAACTCTTTAGGGCGTCTTCAATCGCCTGCTTCAACTGCGGCGGGCTACTCAAATGGTTAAAGCCAATGAAACGCTTCACAATTCGTCCGTCGGGCGAGACCACAAAGGTCTGGGGAATCGCATCGCGTCCGCGTACAAAAGTTTGAGCCACGTCGGTCGTTGCGGCGAGCATGAGGCTGGAGGCCACTTCCGACGTGGCCCAGCCAATCTGATAATTAACATTGAAATCCTTAACGAAGCTACGCACGCCTTCTGCTGACGCCCCAGGACTCTCGGTCGACAAACCGATCACTTCAACGCCTTGCGACTTATATTCTTTCTGCAACAGTACTAACTCAGGTGTTTCCAGGCGGCAAGGTCCACACCAGGTAGCCCAAAAGTTTACAACCAGAACTTTGCCTGCATAGTTCCCAAGCTTGATCGGGGCGCCACGGACCGACTTAAGTTCCGCCTCGAGAACATTAGGTGGCAATGTAGTAAGGCTTGTCGGTGTGGACGGTAATGCGCGTCCCGCATTGTTTACCGCAGGAGTAGTCTTCCTGGTGCTTTCATCGGTTGAATTACAACTCGAAGCACTGAAGATACCGATTAGCACGAGAAAGAAGACGGCTTCGATCCGTGCTGATCCAAGTGTCTTCCTGTCGTCTTTACGAGCAAGCATTCTCACCTTGAGTCGATCCCTACAAGCGCTACTTACGGGGGCTTACATTCAGCAGCTCCATACGCACTCCTAGTTGTTATTAAAACGAAAGCTTTCGAGGATTAGCGGCAACTCTCCCCTTTCACCGACATCTTCTATTCCACTTAATCCGGATGCCAGTGAGCTAGCCATCAAGACGATGACTACACCATTCTTCTCGCCCTCCTTACCAGGTGGAACAAATATTGCTCGACCCCAGTAGGGAAGATCACCTTTGCCCGTACCCTCGAAAATGCCTTGAAAACGAAATTCATACCCAGACAGGGAGTTTATCGCAGTGGGGTTCTCTGAAAGTTTCTCATAGCCGGGGAGATTGGCGGCAAGTTGACTGCTGAAACTCCTGGCGCGCTCGGGAAATACTGACGCATCCGACTCGAAGGTGCCATTGCTCGTATACCAACTGAAAGTAGCGCTCTCCTGTAGGTATTCACCCGTGTCGTCTTCGAACATCTTCTGAACTCGGGCGAAATTGCTGGCTCCCGGAACTCCGGCCTTTGGATCGCTCTGCCACGTGTTCGGGTAATAGAACGAGAAGCCTACGTAGTGTTCGGCCAGTCTTCCGTCGAGCGTCGAGTTTGAATTGGTGAACTTCACTGCGTCAGGCGGCGGCAAGAAAGCATTCTCTTCAGTAGTTGCAGGCTCGGGTTTGGCAGCATCCGCGCCGCTGGCACTGGAGTTCTCGTTTCTGTTTTCAGGCGGACCGCTTTCACGGACAACTATTCCGCGTTCGCGTAGTTCGTCGAGGCGGGGCTTAACCACGTAAAAGAAGACACCGACTACGCTGCCGGCACCCAGGAGCAGGAGCAACAGTAAGCCCCCGAGTATCCATGGCAGTTTTGATCTCTTCTTTGTAGGGATTGGGGGTTGCGGCCTCCCGGTCGGCGGCGGGGGTGAAATCCCAATCGGTGGCGGCGGCACGGCTGGCGCCGGCGTAATTACTGTCGCCGGAGCAGCAGTAGCTATGGTAGGTGCCGCCAGCTCGGCGGATGTTGATCTACTAGCTGCACCGGTATTTCGCTGGAACACCGCGGTTGGAGCAGATGGATCGGCTGCTACCGTAGCGTTCAGATCCGGTAATTCACGACTGGTGTTGACGCTGTCCGCGCGCTCGCGTGCCCCGGGCTCCGTGTGAAGACCCAACTCCTCCGAAGAAGCTCTAATAGTTGCGTTAGGGTCGAAAGCAGGTTGAGTGCCAATTAAGAGGCCGCCGTCCACAGTGCAGAATTTCTGGTTCTCGTCGGGGAAAGTACGGTTACATTTGGGGCAACGCTTCATTTAGATCAAACCTCATCTCGAATTAGTTTCTAACGGGGACGCGCACTGGAAAGTTTCCGCTCTAGTGCTCTGTTTTCAGGATCCAATTCCAGCGCTCGCTGATAGGCTCGAGCCGCGTCCGTTTTCTGCCTGGTCTTCATATAACCATCGCCCACACCCTCAAAGCCAAAAGCACCGGCGAGTTGCCGGCGCTCTTCAACTGGGGCAAGCTCCAACGCCCGCTGATAAGTTTTCTCCGCGTCCTGATAACGTGCCATCGCCAGATAGGCACTTCCAAGCAGATTGTAAGGTTGAAATGCTCGCGGGCTTATTTCGGTTGCATTCTTCAGAAACGACTCTGCTTCTTCATAACGCTTTTTTACGATCAACATTCGGCCCATTAGGAACAGCGCCACCGGATTGCGAGCATCCAGCTCAAGCGCGCGCTTTAGTACCGGCTCTGAATTGTCCCATTGCTGTTCAGCCTGAAGCGATTCGGCAATCAAGTTCAGGGTGGCGGGCTCTTTTGCCAGAGCGATCGCTTTTTCGTAAAGCGGCTCTGCCTCATCTTTGCGTCCCAGCCGTTTTAAGACCCGAGCCAGGTGCGCATAAGCCACCGCAAACTCCGGATCCAACTCCACCGCCCGTCGGTAGGCATGCTCGGTATCGACGTTGAACAGACCTCTGGACTGCAAGGCGACCCCTAATCGGTCCCACGCAACCGCGTGCCGTGGTTGTATCTGGACCGCACGTCGAGCAAAAGCCTCTGCTTCGGCGAACCGACTGGCATTGCTTCCGCCGGTGCGCGGCTGCACAAGGACAACACTTAACGCAACCAGGGCATCGACATCTGCGGGACTCCATTTAACGGCATCGCGATACGCGCTCTCTGCGGCATCCCAGCGCTGTTGGTCAGTATAAACGTTACCAAGTCCATAGGCAGCTCGGCTATCTCGCGGTTTGATCTTCAGTACACCCCGATACGCCGTCTCAGCGTCACCAAACCTTCGAGCATCACGCGCTTCGTTTCCCTTATCCAATAAGTCTTCCACTCTCTCGACGATACTGCCGCTACTACTGCCGGACCGGCGCGATGCAGTTCGAGTCGATGGTTTGGTAACCGGGGCTAGCGGTTTCCCGGGCCGTTTCTTGGTCTCGGGATTTTTTGGTCGGAATATTCCCGCGCCGCCGCCAATCTCTGCCCCAACATCTTGAGCTGCGACGGTCTTGAGACCGACCATTACAGGCAGCCCTAGCACGGCGCAGATCCAAAACGCGCGAATTATCGCGTAACGGGTCATCTATCTCTCCCTGCTTCAGCTTTTGGGAATATGTGAATGACAACCAAGCCGATCAGAGTTGTCTCTTAAAAGCGCTTCCATTCAGGACTACGGAAGGCGTACAACCACAGGCTTGGATTGTAGATCAGTTACTGCCAGATATCTATTTTGCATAGAGAACGGGAGTTTCACGGGGCGCGCACGAGTCGGAATCCGAAATTTGCATGGCGTAGCGTGGGATCAAACCAGTCCCGGTAGGTAGCGGAAATTGGAATCTGTCTGTCGGCAGGATCGCTGGAGTAAGAGCCACCTCGGACCACAACCCAGTCTCTGGTGGCTGCCGGAATCTCTACACTATTACCTGGGTAAAGCGTTGCTTTTGAGGACGTCCACTCCCAGGCGTTGCCGATCAAGTCGACAACGCCCCAGCGATTCGCTCCTTCAGGAAAAGAACCGACGGGCATGGGAGTGGCTTGCTTGATAACTGCCTTCTTGTCCAACCAGCGGTCGCCCCAGGGATATGCCTGATACTCTCCGCCACCCCGAGCCGCATACTCCCATTCTTCCTCAGTCGGTAACCGGTATGACATCGCATCGCGTTTCGAACGCCATTTAGCAAAAGCCTCCGCATCAATCGGGGAAACATTTACCACTGGCCATCGCTCTTGCCCTGGCAAAGGCATTCCCTTTACCCAGTGGCTCGGTGCTGAATAGTTTGCCTCGCGCACAAACTCTGCATATTCAGCGTTAGTAACCTCGGTCCGATCCATAAAGAATGTTTTAACCGTGGCTTGATGCTGAGGTCGCTCCTGCGGTGGACCATCATTGCGGCCCATAAGAAATGTGCCACCCGGGACTTCCACGAGATCTGCCTTGATTGCCTTATTGGCTTCAGTCGAAGTTGCTGGCCCACTGGGATTGACTTGTCCGTTCGAGCTGCTGGAAGCCGGACGCGTTGCCAACAGGAAATAGGTTCCTACGCCAGCGCCGATTAGCAAGAGGACAACGAGCCCGGCAACAATCATCAACACCGAAGTGTGACTGGATTTTGCCGCAATGGAACTCAACGGAGGCACGCTTTCCCGAAGCGCCGGCGCTCCCGGAAAACTGTTGTTGCCAGGTGGTTCCACAACCACGGCCTGCCTGACCTGCGTTGCTTCCGGATCTGCCACCGTGACCTGCGGCTGCATGCTCACAGCCAGTTTCGCCAGACGCTCCTCCAACTCCTTTGCCTGGCGCTCGACGCGCTCCATCTGTTCTCGCTGCTGACGCTCTCGTTCCTGGCGTTCTTCGCGTTCGCGGCGTGATCGTTGTTCATCCTCGCCCCGCTGCCGCTCGGCGTCCTCGGCCACCTTGCGGCGGTATTCGTCTTCACGTGCTACTTCCTCACGAGCGATACGTTCCCGCTGTTCCTGTTCCAGCCGCTGAGCTGCAGCCGAGCCGGAAAGCTGCCCCTGGACCTCCTCATCAAGTTCTGTCGAGCTGATCGTACCCGCCAAAGAATTGAAATCTGTGCTTTCAACGCCCGGGGAAGTCACACTTGCCAAAGGCGACATAACTGTCTGGTTTGGATCCAGATTTCCTGTTTGGCGATAAGTTTTTAGTGTCGCAGTGTTCGACTGCACGGCCTCGCGCAGTTCGGCCAAGAAGTCTTCAACCGTTGGCGTGCGAGTAGCAATCTCTTTTTCCAAAGCGTGACGTACTACAGCTTCGATAGTGGGAGGCACCTGCACGCCGAGTGATTGAAAACTTGGCGGGGGCTGAGTCAGGTGCTTCTTCATGATCGAGGGAATGGATGAACCTTTGAACGGCACATCGCCACAGAGCATCTGAAAAAGGATGATTCCGATACTGTAGACGTCAGCTCGGGCATCCGGCTCTTCATCAGACCACTGCTCGGGAGCCATATAGAATGGCGAACCCATCAGCCCGCTTGTCTTTGCTTGCACGAAGGAGCCTAGCAGTTCGCCCGATTTGATCTTCGCAAGGCCAAAATCGAGGATCTTTAAACCTTCCGATACCGGTAAATTCTCCTGGACCATGATGTTTAGAGGCTTCAGATCCCGGTGCACTATTTTTTGCCGGTGCGCAGCAGTTACACCTGCGCCAATTGCGCTGATGAACTCCAAAGCGCGTTGCGGTCCCATCACTTTCTCTTCCGCCATGATGTCCTGGAGAGACTTTCCTTTGACAAACTCCATCACCAGGAATGGCATTGTTCCTCTAACAACACCAAAGTCTGTCACGGCAATAATGTTTTGATGGCGAATCGCTGCAGCCGCCAGTGCTTCCTGTCGAAAACGAGTCGCGAGCATCGGATCGTTGCCGACCAGATCCGGCAAAATTACTTTTATGGCGTGAGAGGTTTTGAGAAAGATGTGTCGCGCCTGGAAAACGACTCCCATCCCTCCCTGGCCCAGTCGCCTTTCCAATTGATACCGGGCATCGAGTATGGGTTCACCCAGAAGCGATGGCGTCGTGGCATCGCCGTCCTGAGGGCAGTGGCTGATATCGTCAGGGAAACAGCGTTTACAGGCTGGGCATTCTTTCATCGGCAGGCTTGAACAAAGCGCAACACATTCGCGGTTTACGATCGGTGGGCGCCGCGAATCTGGTTCATTAAGCAGTAGTCATGCGGCACGAGCGACCGGTTTCAGTAGAGCTGGTATGGAAAAGGGATACTGCTAACCCTTTCACCGGTCGGCAGTGGTTCCAACTGATTTTAGCGGCTAGGTCAAAGTGAGGCAAGCAACTATCTCACATTAGTAAGCTTAGCATCAGCGCACGACCACATTCACAAGTCGCTGGGGCACCACAATCACCTTTACGACTTTGCGTCCATCGATGAAGGTCCGTACCTTCTCGTCGGCCAGGGCTGCCGCGCGAAGATCTTGCTCCGAGACGTTTGCTGGAGCAAAAAGGCGGGAACGCAGCTTGCCATTAACCTGAACAGGTATTTCCAGCTCCTCTTCGCGCGCCAATTCCGGATCGGCTACAGGCCAGCGGGCACCAGAACTTAAGAGCCCTCGGCCGTGACCTAAAGCTTGCCACATTTCCTCTGCCACATGGGGACAGTAAGGCGCCAACATCAGGATGAGAGAAGTAAGGGCCTCCTGGACTACAAAAGCATCTGCCGCAGACGCAGTGGCAGGATCGGCATTGAAATCGCTCAATTCATTGAACAATTCCATCAGCGCCGCCACACTCGTGTTGAGATGCAAATGCTCGAAATCGTCGGTGATGCGATGAATGGTCTGATGAGTCTTTCGTCGGAGGGCGCGCGCCTCAGGACTGAGGTCTTCGTTGCGGAATGTGTGAGCGCCTGGGTCGCGACTCAGGCGTCCCTGCCAGCGCCAAA
>DATEUF010000269.1:0-15001 GCA_035283325.1 Pyrinomonadaceae bacterium
AAATCCGGGTATTGAAATTCGCAATTCGCAATCCGCAATTCCCGATTTGCAATTTACTCTTCAGCGACGCCAGTCACGCGTTCTATTCTTATCCTGAAAACGATAACCGGCGGTGGCGCCCCATCGTCTGCGATTGCCGTCTCTACCGGTGTGAGCAGCGGAAAGCGCGTCAAGAGTCTTCCGAGAATTTCCTTCCGCTCATCGTGCGCGGTGACTTCTTCATAGCGTCCAAAAGCCAATACGCTGCGCCAACGGTAATCGGTCTCAACCTCCTCGGTCTGCAAACAGGCGCGCGAATCACGTCGCAACGCGGAAATCTTGAGACCAGGCAGCGAGTGACTGTAGGCGCAACCATCGTCCAGGTAGTAATTTATTGGCGTGATATAGGGTCCGCCGTCAACGATACAGCCCAGCCGTGCAACCCTGTTTCGCCTCAGCATCTCCCAGGATTTTTCGTCACTCAGACGGACAAACATATCCGGTTCAACTTTCTTGAATGCTGTTACTTAACACGATTCTTACAAGGCTTGCAACGCATATGCCCGAAAACATAATTGCTTTTGCCCTGAGAGTTTTGCTGCTCGAATCTTGATGCGGAAGAATCTCCGCAGCGTTGTAGTAAAAATGCCCAGAGTCCGCGTGAAAATGACAAAACTTCTTGTAGATCCCGAAGCAGTAGGGTAATAGAAGACTGGCTGCACAATGACTCCGGCGAGAGGAGATTCAATGGACTGGCGAATATTCTTAAGTACGTTCGGCGTTATATTCCTGGCAGAGATGGGAGACAAGACTCAACTCGCGGCCCTGACCCTGGCGGCAGAGTCAAAGCGACCCTGGCAAGTCTTTCTCGGCGCTTCGGTCGCGCTCGTGGCTGTATCGGCGATTGGTGTTTTGGTAGGGAATGTGATCGGCAGTTACCTCCCTGTTGAGTGGATAAAACGGGTGGCAGCGGTCGCCTTCATTCTCATAGGCGTTCTTATTCTGCTGGACAAATTCTGAGAGTTTGTTTACCGGCTGCTATTCCTCAACCACTATGGAACACGAGCATTCTGCAGAGGCAATTGAAGAAAGGTTGGCTTCGGGTCCGCGCCACAACTATTTACGCGATTGGATCTACGGCGGCATTGATGGTTCGGTGACCACGTTTGCCGTGGTAAGTGGCGTGGCCGGAGCACAGCTTTCACCATGGATCATCCTGGTTATGGGCTTTGCGAATCTCTTTGCCGACGGGTTCTCGATGGCAGCCAGCAATTTTCTTGGAACCAAAGCAGAACATGAAGATCTCAAGCGTTTGGAGGCAATTGAAAATCGCCATATTGAGTTGGCGCCTGAGGGTGAGCGCGAGGAAGTGAGGCAGATATTTCTGGCAAAGGGCTTCTTCGGGGACGACTTGAAGCGGGTGGTAGAACTGGTGACTGCGGATCGCACGCGTTGGGTGCGCACCATGCTGACGGAAGAGTATGGACTTCCCCAGGAGGTTAGATCCGCCTGGTTAGCATCATTAAGTACCTTTAGCGCATTTCTGCTCTGTGGTCTTGTTCCACTTTTGCCGTTTCTTTTTGGTATTGCGCAACCTCTTACGCTGTCAGTAACCTTGACCGCTGCTGTTTTTTTCATCATTGGATCGATCAAGAGCCGCTGGTCCACGGCTTCCTGGTGGAGTTCTGGCATCTCGACTTTGTTTGTTGGAGCTGTAGCGGCGGGCCTTGCATATGGTGTTGGCGCGTTGCTGAGTAGCATTGTGCCAGGACACCGGTAAGAGCAAAGGGCAAAGAGCAAAGGGCAAAGTGCTAAGGGAGGCCATTCTCCAGTTACTTTAAATTTAATTTAAGATTTAGCAATTGCCATTGGCTTGAGATGATCGTGAGATACTGACCGACAATTGGAGACTGTCAAATGTAAACTGACAAATGGTAAATGACCCGTTCCTGCGGTGAGTTCGCTACGTTGTTGCACTGCGCTCCGCGGTGCGGAACACCTCGATCAGGGAAATAGTGATTGCGAGTATCACTGGGCCCATAACAAGACCCAGCACACCAAAGACCTTAAGTCCACCCAGCACCGCAAAGAAGACGAAGAGTTCATGTAGCTTAGTCCTGCTGCCGACGAGTTTGGGTCGCAGAAAGTTGTCGACGGTGCCGATCACTAGAGTGCCCCAGACAACAAGTAACACCGCCTTCAGCCAGTGTCCGGACATCGCCAGAAAAATTGCGGCGGGAATCCAGACGAGAAACGCACCGACCATTGGTATCATCGAGAGCAGAGTCATTGCCACGCCCCACACCAGGGCGGAGCGGAGTCCGAGTACCCAGAATGCTAAGCCGCCGAGTGTTCCCTGGATAATGGCAATCACAAACACGCCATACACGCTTGCTCCAATAACATCTCGCGTCCTGGCCATGATGGCCTCAGCATCCTGGCGTTTAAGCGGCAGCAGCTCCCGAACCGCTTCGAAAATGCGCTCGCCATCCCGGAAAAGGTAGTACATCGTGAAGACGACGAAGAACATCTGCACGATAGTGCCAATTAAGCCGCCGAGTAATCCAAGGGTCTGACCTGCCACAGATCCTCCCATCCCCTTCAATTGCTGCACCAGGTATTCTTCCGAAGCGATCTGCTCGATGTTCACATAGCGGCCCAGCCAACGAACCAGGGTCCCAGAAAGGGGTGAATCTGGGGACGTAAGCGTCGCAATTGTCGCCTGCAAGTTCTGCATTGCCCCGCCCATCTCCCTGAGTACAGCGAGGGTAGTTAGAATGGTGGGCACGAGAATCATTACAACCACTAGAACGCATGAGAGCAACGCACTAGCCGCCGGTCTTCCCGACCATTGCACCAACCGCTTGTGCACTGGATAAAAGACGATCACCAGCACAGCAGCCCACCCCAGCACCGCCACAAACGGTTTGAGCATCAGCCAGCAAAGGTATAACGCGACTACCGTTATGGCGAGCAGGAGCCACCAACGAATCTGCTTGTTCCTTGAGGTCATAGGTAGTCTGGCTCGAAAACTCGGAAGAGTGTAGCTCAGTGTGGTAGGGGAAGCGAGAGCCCGATTGGTAGACCGGTCCAACCGCTCGCCGGGCATTCAACTCCTGAAAACTGAATCTCGAGCAGCTAATTCGTGTTCGACCGTGAGGGGCAGTTGCTCTTCTAACGTATCCGGCCCTGCTCTGTGTCCAGTCACTTTGTCAATGCTAATGCGATAAAAGATCGGCGTTATAGCAGCACCATCAGATGGCGCAGCAACCGGAACGGAAGCGGGCTGCCACCACATCGTTCGCCGTTGCAGTAACTCCAGTGCATACTCTTTCAAACCCGTGCTGCTCACCTTGTTGCGAATCTCATGATATTTTCCGAAAACTACTACGCTAGTCCAATTGAGATGGTCAACGACGTTGTCAGCTTCAACACACACCAGCCGGTTCAAACGCATCCAACGAATTTTCTGGCCTGGCGTGGTAAAACCGTAAAGATGCTGGCCGTCTGATACAAAGTATATGGGCACCACGTACGGTTGCTTGTCACGCACGCACCCGAGGCGGCCAAACATGATTTCCTTAAGGAAGCTATGGCACTCTTCCTCTGTCAACTTGCGGATGATCATCTTTCAGTCCTTCACTTCGCCCTGACTGGCTTCAGCGAAATCGAGCAGAAAAAGCTGTTTGGCATGGTTCACTAAAATGATTCGCAAGCTATGTGCCTGTCCTTTCTCTCGGTCGTTGGTGGGATTAGCCCGTCCCGGGTGAGGTTGTTCGTGCGCAAAGTTACCCATAATCGCTGCGTAAAAGCCCGCAAAATCAACGTTTGCACTGTGCAAACACCAATGGTTTGTCGGTAGGGAGTGCCGTCCCAAGCGGCACAATCATTGCTCGTCTTATTGCATTGACTTGGCCGAGGTCTGCAAGTTCATGATTGATATCAAGAAAATCCTTTGTCCAACCGACCTGTCGACCGACTCCGACCAGGCAATACGCTATGCCCTGGCTCTCGCGACCGCCTACGAATCCCGACTGATCCTCTGCTATTGCGCCAACGGCGCTGAGCTGGCGACGAGCGCAACGATTCAGAGGGCTGAAGTGGATTACGCATTTATGCGTGGCAAAACGCGAGAATTGTTCGAGGGATCGCTTGTGCGTTTTCTGGAACCGCTCAAATTTGCCGAACTAAATTGGGAAGGCGTACTCATAAAGGGAACTGACGTTGGTGATGCGATCATAAACACAGCTTCTGAACATGCGGTCGATCTAATTGTGATGCGCTCTCGTCGCCGGCCGCATCGCGCCGCTATTCTGGGCTCCATCGCGGAAGCCGTTTGTCGCTCTGCGCCCTGTCCAGTTCTGGTTACACACAGCGATCAGCGCGAATGGGTCGGTAATCAGAATGACAATATACACATCCAGCGCGTGTTGGTACCCTACGATTTTTCAGACTACTCCGAGTTGGCGCTCAAATATGCTCTGTCATTCGCGCAGGAGTATCAGGCTGAACTCCATCTGCTTCACGTGCTGCCTCCGCACACGATTAACGAACCGGAGATCGCCTGGTATCCCGTAACGGGCGAGGCGGCTTATCACAAGGCCGCCCGGCGGCTGCAAAAAGCGGTTCCTTCAGAGGCCCATCTCTGGTGCCGTATCAAGCACGCCGTAAGTGAAGGGTATCCTTATCGCGAGGTACTCACTTATGCTGAGAAAAACAAGATTGACTTGATCAGTATAGGCGCTCACGGCGCGGGCTTTGGCATGCGCGCACTATTTGGCTCGAATGTGGACCGGGTCTTGCGGCAGGCGCCT
This sequence comes from Pyrinomonadaceae bacterium, assembly GCA_035283325.1. Taxonomy (GTDB): domain Bacteria; phylum Acidobacteriota; class Blastocatellia; order Pyrinomonadales; family Pyrinomonadaceae; genus PSRF01. The sequence goes on from DATEUF010000269.1 coordinate 4,794, forward strand.
TGTCCGGTCCTTGTAGCTCGACCTTTGAGGCCAAATTCTCCTGCGTCGCAGCAAACTCCTTAGAATTCAATTGCGGGTTTTAATCTCTGACCGTCCCAGGCTTTTTCAGTTTATCGGTCGATAGGCGGCCAGGACCTTCATATAATTGGCGCGCTCAAACGCTGCCGGTTGGGGACAGTGTTGCTGGCTCATGCTGCCGATCATTTGCATAACTGACTCGTATTCATGTTGCTCCATCCACTGCTCCATGGCAACGAGGATCTCTTTGACGCGGCGAATCCCCTTCTGCAACAGTTCCGAAGCCATCATCGTTACTCTGGCTCCTGCCATCAGGCCCTTGATTACATCGTCTTCGCTATGAACGCCACTGGTAATGGCCAGGTCGACCGGCAACCGGCCAAAGAGGATGGCTACCCAGCGAAGGGGCAAACGCAGTTCGTTCGAATTGCTCAGGACCAGTCGAGGGATCACTTCCAGAGTTTCGAGATCAAAATCAGGCTGATAAAAACGGTTGAAGAGAACGAGTCCATTTGCACCCTGCTCGACTAGTTGCTTTGCCATGTTTGCCGTGGAACTGAAGTAAGGACTCAATTTCATCGCTACCGGCAGCGAGACAGCCTGCCTCACCCTGGCCAGAGTCTCCAGATAAATTGCTTCCACTTCCCGCCCCGTGACTTCGACATTGGTAGGAATATAGTAGACATTCAGTTCAAGGGCATCTGCACCCGCCTCCTCAATCCAAGCCGCGTAATCGGTCCAACCGCCGGCTGAGACCCCATTAAGACTGCCAATTACAGGAATGTCGACCGCCTCTTTGGCACGGCGAATCAGATTCATGTATTCGTCTGGCCCAACATTGTAATTCTGCATCTCCGGGAAATAGCTGAGTGATTCCGCGAAGCTGTAACTCCCGTTTGCCAGGTAGTAATCGATATAGTAGCTATCGAAGGTAATCTGTTCCTCGAATAGAGAATACATGACTACTGCGGCCGCTCCGGCGTCTTCCAGGCGACGAATGCTATCGAGATTCTGGGAAAGCGGCGACGACGAAACCACTAGCGGGTTCTTCAATGCCAGTCCCAGATAACTGGTTGTGAGATTCATAGTCACCTCAGGCAAGACGCTATTCTGGTTTTGCCGCCGCCATCTGTTTGTACTTTAACCAGCGGCGGCTTACTGCTTTTTCAGCCTCCTCAAGCAACAACTTCGCTACTTCCGGATCGCTTTGTTGCAACATCCGGTAACGACCCTCGGTGTAGATATACTCGCGCAGTGGAATCTTTGGATCACTTGAATCAAGTTGAAACGGATTCTTGTCCTCCGTTGCCAACTTTGGGTTAAACCGATAAAGCGGCCAGCAACCTGATTCAACCGCCAGCTTCTGCTGATGCATTCCCTTCGCCATGTCGATGCCGTGCGCAATGCACTGGCTGTAAGCGATGATTAGTGACGGCCCTGGATGCGCTTCCGCTTCGATGAACGCTTTAACGGTATGGGTGTCGTTGGCCCCCATCGCCACCTGCGCCACATAGACGTTGCCATAGCGAATTGCGCTCTGGCCAAGATCTTTCTTGCCGGTTGGCTTACCGCCGGCCGCGAACTTCGCCACGGCGGCCATTGGGGTAGCTTTTGAAGCTTGCCCGCCAGTATTTGAGTAGACCTCAGTGTCGAGCACCAGAATATTGACGTTCTGACCACTGGCAAGAACGTGATCGAGGCCGCCATAACCGATGTCGTAGGCCCAGCCGTCGCCTCCGATTATCCAGACACTCTTCTGAACAAGGGCATCGGCGACACCCAACAGATCGCGTGACTCGTTTGTGTCAGCATTCACCAGCTTTGTTTTCAATGCGGAAATCAATTCGCGCTGAATGCTGATCCCTTCTTCGGTTGACTGATCGGTGGCCAGTAGACTATTGGCCAGGGCCTCGCCTACTACAGGGCGCAGCCGCCTCACCAGATCCCGGGCATAGGCATTCTGATGATCGAGTGCCAACCGCATGCCAAGGCCAAACTCAGCGTTATCTTCAAAGAGTGAATTGCTCCATGCAGGGCCGCGACCGTCACGATTTATCGTATAAGGCGTAGTAGGCAAGTTGCCGCCGTAGATGCTCGAGCAACCTGTGGCGTTGGCAATGATGGCGCGGTCACCAAACAATTGTGTGACCAGCTTGATATAGGGTGTTTCACCACAGCCGGCGCAAGCTCCCGAGAATTCGAAGAGTGGTTGTAACAACTGTACATTCTTCACCGAGCCGAAGCCCAAGGTGCCATTCTTACGGAGCTCCGGCAGCTTCAGGAAGAATTCCCAATTCATCCGCTCACTCTCCCGCAGCGGCAACTGCGGTTGCATGTTCAAGGCCTTGCGTGAAACGTTCGTTTTATCTTTTGCCGGACACACCTCAACGCACAGCCGGCAGCCAGTGCAATCCTCCACGGCCACCTGGATTGTGTAGAGCTTGTTTGGCAATTCACGCCATTTGGCGGGCATTGATTTAAATTCGGCCGGCGCACCAGTTAGGTCCACCTGATCACAAACCTTAGCGCGAATGGTGGAATGTGGACATACGAGCACACACTTGCCACACTCGATGCAAAGATCAGGCTCCCATACCGGAACGTCCTGGGCAATGTTTCGTTTCTCCCACTGAGAAGTGCCGACAGGATAGGTGCCATCGATAGGGAATGCGCTCACCGGCAACTGATCGCCCCGCCCGGCAATGATTTCCGCGGTCACCTTTTGCACAAAGTCGGGTGCTTTTTCCGGCACAACTCTCGGCAGATCAAAAGTGCTGCTTACTTCGGCAGGTACTGTGACTTCGTAAAGATGTGCGAGCGCGGCATCAACACCGGCGAAGTTTTGGCGTACTACCGGTTCCCCGCGTTTACCGTACGTCTTGCGGATCGACTCCTTGATCCTGGTGATTGCCTCTTCCCGCGGCAACACGCCGCTGATTGCGAAGAAGCAAGTTTGCATAATCGTATTGATGCGATTTCCGAGTTGATTCTCTTTGGCCACCCCATAGGCATTAATCGTATACAGTTTCATTCGTTTCTGAATGATTTGCTTCTGGACGGAACGAGGTAAGTGATTCCATACCTCTTCGGCCGGATAGGGACAATTAAGCAATAACGTAGCGCCTTCAATAGCCGCCTCCAGAACGTTGTAGCGATTCAGGAACGTAAACTGATGAACGGCGATGAAGTTTGCTCGCCGGATCAGATAACTGCTCTTTATTGGTTGCGCGCCAAACCGCAGGTGGGAGACGGTCATCGCTCCGGCCTTCTTGGAATCGTAAACAAAGTATCCCTGCGCAAAATTGGCAGTTTCTTCGCCGATGATCTTGATGGAATTCTTGTTGGCACTCACTGTTCCATCCGCCCCCAAACCCCAGAAAAGAGCGCGTATCTGATCATCAGGCTCTGTATTGAAGTTTGTGTCCACCGGGATACTCGCAAAAGTGATGTCGTCGGTAATTCCCACAGAAAAGTGGTTCTTTGGTTCTGCCTTAGCGAGTTCGTCGAAAACAGCCTTCACCATCGTGGGTGTAAATTCTTTTGACGACAGCCCGTAGCGCCCGCCGATGACTCTCGGCAGAACGGCTAGAGATGACGTGTGATTCATTACCGCCTCGCTCAACGCTGTGACCACATCCTGATAAAGGGGCTCCCCAATGCTGCCGGGCTCCTTCGTTCGATCGAGCACTGCAATTGCCTTGAGCGCCGGTGGCAGAGCATTCAGAAAATCGTTGACCGAGAAAGGGCGATACAGCCTGACCTTTAGCAGACCCACCTTCCTGCCATTCGCCTTTAGAGCGTTCACGGCCTCTTCTGCCGCCTCACAACCGGACCCCATCATCACCAAAACCTGCTCTGCATCAGGCGCACCGACGTAATCAAAGAGGTGATACTGACGGCCCGTTAGGCGCGCAAACTGGTCCATCGTCGCTTGCACGATTGCCGGCGTCATCTGGTAAAAGGGATTCGCCCGCTCTCTCGATTGGAAGAACACATCCGGATTCTGCGCTGTGCCGCGCATTACCGGTCGGTCAGGCGTCAAGGCGCGCTGGCGATGTTGCCGCACCAATTCGCTATCAATCATTGCTCGGATTTCTTGGTCCGATAACGTTTCTATTTTCATGACCTCATGTGAGGTACGAAAGCCGTCGAAAACATGCAGGAAGGGTACGCGAGAACGAAGTGTGCTCGCCTGCGCAATTAGAGCAAAGTCCATGACTTCCTGAACCGAGTTGGCAAACAGCATGGCCCAGCCGGTCGAGCGCGTGGCCATGACATCGCTATGATCACCAAATATCGACAAAGCGTGCGTAGCGACGGAGCGGGCTGCAATATGAAAAACAGTGCTTGTCTGCTCCCCGGCAATTTTGAACATATTGGGAATCATCAGCAGCAAACCCTGGCTCGAAGTGAAGGTAGTTGTTAATGAGCCAGTCTGCAGCGTCCCGTGGACGGTGCCGGCAGCGCCGCCCTCGGATTGCATTTCCCGCACGATAGGCGTCATGCCCCAAATGTTGGGTTCATTTGACGTTGCCCAGCTATCGGAGAATTCACCCATTGGCGAGGAAGGTGTAATCGGATAGATGGCGATCACTTCGTTCGTTTTGTAGGCGACGTGCGCCGCCGCTTCGTTACCGTCGATTGTCGAATATTGCTTGCTCATCGTTGTGTAATCTCACCCAGAACTGACCACTCCATTCGTGGAAAGTCACCCATAAGGTTCTAGCCAGGCCCAATTGCCTGGCTGGCCCTCTCTTACAGCAAATCTGAGACCTTACAGCAAATCTGAGACTTGACTTGTAAATAAAAAGAGCCGCAGGCGGAAGGGGCAACCACCTGCGGCCGTGATAGAACAAGCTCACCGAATGAGCTTGTTCCTATCGCTGGTTTATTTCACTTTCACCTCTATCTGCTTCGGTCGTGCGGCTTCGTGCTTTGGCAGAGTCACAGTAAGGACTCCATCGTTGAAGTCAGCTACGATCTTGGTGTCATCGACAAAGGTGGGAAGCGTAAAGCTTCTCATGAATTCACCATAGGAGCGCTCAATTCGGTGATAGTTTTCTCGATCAACCTTCTCCTCGAATTTGCGCTCTCCGCGCAGTGTCAGCACGTTATTCTCCAGAGTCACGTGCACAAACTCTCTCTTCACTTCGGGCAGTTCCATCTTGAGAACTATCTCTTTTTCGGTCTCATAGATGTCGCACGGTGGTGTCCAAGCCGTGTACGGCAAGGTCTCTTCGGTTGGCAACATTGGCCTAAACATTGTGAACGGTTCTTCAAAGAGACGCGTTGGCCTGGTCTGGAACAGCCGAAGTGGATCCATCGTCATCAAGTTCATAAGGCTCTTGTGGGGAGCCAGAAAAGTTCCGGGTGTCATTTATATCCTCCTTTCATTTAAGGGATAACACCGCATTGAGCTCGCGCTTGAAGAGGGAAGGCGCCAGGCAAGCCACCGCTGCCGCTGCTTTTGCCTCGCCGGCGCGCCGAAGGAGTTTACGCGCGACGCCTTCCCACATTGCTTTCAATGCCCTCCCGCCAGGGTCTGTAGACAACCAGTTCAGGATGCTCGTGTAGGAACGACTGGGCGACATAACAATTCCAACAAACGGGCAGATAGGAGCTGAGCACATTCTGAAGATTCTTAATCTGAATTTGCTTCCACTCTACTAGCGACCCTTCGGGACTTTGCAGCGCCGGTTTATGATCGATCCAATGAACTTCCTCAAACTGTTGTCCACAAAAGATGCAACTCTTGCCTGCATACCACTTCATCAGTACGCCACGTACCAGACAGTCGGATGGTAAGTCGAGGTTTGCAAGACACTCTTGACCGCAATTTTCCTTCAGCGGCCAGCGCGAGCACGCTTCCAACCTGATGTCTGGCGCCCCCGCCATAGACGTGAGAGCTGCGTGTAAGGCATCAACTTCGACAATCGCCGGGCTACCTGTTTCAGGACAGGTAACTATCCTGGTGCCGCGATAATTCTGGTAAGCGCGAAAAATGTAGCGAGTTCCCACGTAGAGCGCTGAACCTACTAAAACTGCCAATATGACATAGGCTGTAGTATTCATGTTCACCCCCGTTCGGGTTAGGAGTTTGGACCGCTGTTAGCGCGGAACGCTAGCTTCGGTTTTCGCTTCTGGTGTCGCGCATTCCTGCTCGAGCTGATTAATCTTGTCACGCAGCCAGTGCTTTAACTCACGTTCTAACTTGGCTTCGTTATCTTCCAACTCCAAATCTTCGATAGTCTCCCCTTTGTCATTCAAGCGGATGTAATGGCAGGGGACTTCTGCCGAGTGGTGTTTGGGATCGACGAAGTCGAGTAGATGGCATTCGTTGCAGGGATGGGCCCGGTAGGGATAACCATAATTGAGGCAGGACAGGGAGTCCTGGAAGGCCGACTTTGGCTGCCAGGGAGTGCGGACCGATCGCCCGTAGCCTCCCTTCTCGATGAAATCCAACTCATTTCTGAGGAGTTCGAGAATGTCGCGATCATCCTTTCCCATGGCAGCTACCTCCAGTTCTCCCTGCCCTAGCCGAGCAGCCTAGCCGCTGCTGTCTAAAATTAAAGTCGGGATCACCTACCGCTGATACTGAGAAGCAACAGACATGCCGAGAAATCAGTGGACGTTTGCGTGCTTAGCTGCATTGGGCTGTAACTTTGTTGCGCAAACTTACCCAAGTCTTGCGGGAAAGCGCCCAAATGGATTGCCATCCAACAGCCGTCCCAGGGCGCTTTTGTCCCCGCATGTTGCGTGGTACTCCCTTTGCTGAGCCCTTCGCCGAACGCCCCGGCTGTTGATTCGGGGCGATTAAGTGGAAGATGACTGATTTTGCCGATAACGTAAGTGCCCGTTTTGAGGCTCTTGCCAGAGCGGAAGTCGCTCGGCATCGCAAGCATCTGGGCTCCCTTACCCCACAGCAGATAGCGGCCATCGAAGCTTTGCTGATCTCCGCAGCCAATGAGATCTCCGGGCGGATCAGCAAACTCGTCCGGGATTATCCGCAAACGTTCTCGCCAATTAGCTAAGTCTTTGGAACGCGCGCTCGCGGTGGTTGGATGCTACTTGCCTATTGCGGCTGTGAGCTGCTTTTTGAACAATCTGGCTGAAGCGTCAAGAAAGTCGTATGAAGTCACTATTCCGACCAGTTGGCCGTCTTCCACTACCGGAAGACAGCCGACACGGTGGCGTCGCATGATCTCCATTGCTTCCAGGGTTTCGGTAGTTGATTCCACGGTAATGGGATTGGTCTTCATAATGTCCCGAACTATCACCGGCGCGCCTACGTTTCCATGTCGAGTCAACAGGCGTAGCAATCCGCGATGCGTTATCAGGCCTACCAGATGGCCTTGTTCATCTTCGACTGGAACGTGACGGATATGACGCCAATCCATAACGCTGGCAGCAAGATCGACCAGGTCGTCCGGACGAACAGTGAATAGATCTGTTGACATAAATTGGCCCACGGTCTGATAACTCTTGCTCCAGTCATCCGACTCGCTGACTTCGATTAATGGCCAACGATGAACCGGCTCACCCCCTTTTTGCCGTGAGAGCATCGTTGCAGTAAGAATTCGATACCGGACATCCTTCGGTCCCGAGTCCTTCATTGCCGCAAGTGATTTAACAATCCATTGTGCTCCTGTCTGGCCCGTGCGAACCCGTTCCTCAATGGTGCCGAGATAGTGCTCAATGTCGCCACTGTCCACTCCAACCTTCGCCAGCCCCTGGCGCGCCAGAGGCAGAAGATGCTCGAGGATCAAGGGGATAGCTGCGTGAGTGACTCCGTCAACCCAGGTAAATTGGGCGTTTAACCCGTGGCGGGCAGCCCGGAAGAAGTTTGCCTTCGCCTCATCAAAGGTCATTCGCGTCGCGATTTCACCGTATTCCTCGGGCAGGGCAAGCATCAGGCCGCAAAAAAAGGCGGCGTTCGCGATCTCGTCCAACGTAGTTGGGCCGGAGGGCAAGGTTCGATTCTCAATACGCAAATGTGCAACTCCGTTCGACACACCGTAACAGGCCCGGTTCCAAGGCCAAATCGTTCCATTGTGCATGCGCAGAGCTGAGAGGAGGGGAATTTCGCCGCGGGCAAGCACAGCCGCAGGATCCTCATCGGGCTGAGTGGTCATGATCACGCGAAAGCGGGCAATCTGATCGTGGAACAACTCGAGCACAGATTTTTGAAGCCATCTTTCACCAAAACCCACTCGGGTCGGCTGACTGCGGACTTGCTGCATAGGTGAACGCGCGTCGGTTGAATGCTGAAACAGGGCAAGCCGCGTCTCTTGCCATAAGCGGTGGCCAAAGAGCACCGGGGAGTTCACTGCCGCCGCCAGGACGGGAGCAGTAATCGCCTGGGCCATGTTGTAAAGCGCCGCAAAATCGTCTGGACTGACTTGTAGGTGAACCTGAAAACTCGTGTTGCACGACTCCATCATGATGTTGTCGTGCGTGATCTGCAGCTCATCCAAGCCTTTGATATGGATAGAAAAGGGTCCCCCGCGCAGTTGCGATATGGACCTGTGTAGTTGGTAGTAGCGTGGAACAGGGGTGATATTTTCAAGCGTCAAATCGCTCTTCTGCAGCGTTGGTAGAATTCCCGCCAGCAAAACATCGGAGCCAAAAGAACTCGCCGCCTTGCGAGCAATGCCGAGGACCTTTTTCAGTTCATCCTCCATCGAACGGAAACAGCGTCCTTCGAGTACAAGCGGCGTGAGGTTGGCTTCCAGATTGAATCGAGCGATTTCCGTAGTCAAACGGTGGTCACCAGCCTGCTCGAGAACCTCCAGGGCGATCGGTGAGGGGTGCAGGTTACGATCCAAAATGAACATCTCCTGCTCGGCCCCAATTCTCCAGACGCCGCATTCCAGGCTGCCGTTTTCCAGCATTCGCTCGAGCGCGCGCAGGTCATCGAGCAGGGCTTTAGTGAAACTCTGCAGACCACGCTGGTCGCCCTCTTGTTCGACGTTGTGTTCGCCCATCGATCTCCGCTGTTCAGGGTGACAAATAAACTGAGAAGCTCGTCTCTATCGACTAGCAATTTACGTTCCCGATGTTCTGTTATTCTACGTCGCCGGTCGTTCGCAGCCGGGGAGGATTCGCGGTTGCTCTTGTGGTTTTGCCAGAGCGCAACCAGCGCAAGTCTCACCACAAGAGGCAGCACCGAATTTAGCGCGAGTTGCGAATGAGCGAAAACACAACCAGGCGCGCCGGCAAAGATAAGAACCGGCCAACGCCAGAATCAAAATCACAACAATATTCTGCCAGCCGATCATCAAAGAGTTTAACTAAAACCCAGTAAACGGCCACCCTGGTAAGTAACCATCGAGCCCACATAAGCGAGCACCAGCATGTAGGACACCAAAAAAAGTGGCCAGCGCCATGAGTTCGTTTCGCGTCTCACGACCGCCAAAGTCGACATGCACTGACAAGCGAGCACAAAGAACACCATCAATGAGATTCCCACCAATGGCGTCCAGGCAGGCGAGCCGTCCGGCCGCCGCGCATTGCGTAGTGCGTCGTTGAGAGTGGTCGATCTGCCGGATGGATCGGCGCCCACCCCGTAGACAATGCTGAGCGTGGAAATGATCGTCTCGCGCGCTGCAAAGGACGAGATCAAGCCGATACCGATCTTCCAATCAAAACCCAGTGGGGCAATAAGTGGCTCGAGCATACGCCCGGCGCGGCCTGCATAACTATTGCGAATCTGGGCCGCTGCCTCATCGTTATTCTGGGCATTCTGCGTAGCGCTGGCCGTGGATTGACCATTTGGAGACCGGGGGAATGCAGCCAGGGCCCAGAGCAAGATTGATATCGCCAAGATTACAGTTCCGGCTCTTTTTACGAAAAGACCGCAACGCATCAGAATCGCATGGCCGACGTTTGTGAAACTCGGCAGGCGATATGGTGGCAGCTCCATTACAAACGGTGACGGCGAGGCTTTCAAAATCGTGTGCTTCAGTATCCAAGCCACGACAACCGCGGCCGTAATTCCCAGAAGGTAAAGTGAAAGTAGGATTACCACTCCCAATGAAATCTGGCCTAAGACTTTTTGCTCCGAGAAAAACGTGGCGATCATCAGGGTATAGACCGGTAACCGCGCGGAACAACTCATGAATGGCGCAATCAGAATGGTTGTTAACCGGTCCTTTGGATCTTCGATTGTTCGCGTTGCCATAATCCCCGGC
>DATEUF010000270.1:0-4047 GCA_035283325.1 Pyrinomonadaceae bacterium
GACATGACTGTTGCCGGAGCCTACCCGATAATAGTCTTCAATCCGACGCCCGGTGGCGGTAGCTCCACTCCGACGCCGATCACTACCTTCTATGTAATGCCAACGTGCAATCCGCCGGCTGGGCAGAACTTCCCCGGCATCACGCTCTTCAACACAGTCAAGAATCAGATGTGGTACAACGACGGTCTCTGGTGGGGCGCTTTCTCTGACAATCTGAGTGGCGTCTACTTCTATAAGCAGAGTGGCAGCCTGTTCACCAAAGGCACCCTTCTCGACAGCAATTACAATGGCCGGCCTGATGTGTTATGGAACGGTAATAACCTCTTCGTGCTGGTCTACGAATTCAATACACTGGCGAGGCTATATAAATACACTTACAACAGCGTCACCGACACTTATACCCTGATCACGGGGTTCCCAATAAATCTGCCCCTCACTGGCATCGGACCGGGCATATCGGATGCCCAGATTGGATCAATCACAATTGCCGAAGACAGCACCGGCAAGCTTTGGGCTGCCTACCCGGGTACATTCACCGGTGGCGATGGTAATTACCGGGTAATCTGGTCCACCTCTGCTGACCATAAGACTTGGGACACTACTGGTTTCATCTTCGCCAGCGGTGGCTCCACAGTAACGCAGGAAGTTGCGCCCATCGTGCACTTTGGAGGTAACAAGGTTGGTATCATTTATTCAAATCAGCCTAGCGTCAAGATCGGGTTCCGCTACCATAACGACGGTGATCCAGAGAACGTTTGGAGCACAGAAGAGATAGTAAACTCCGGGCTGGGCCACCTGGGCGTTGGCGGAGTTGCAGACAATCACATGAGCCTTAGGTCGGCTCCTGACGGTCGTGTCTTCGTAGTGGCCAAAGACAGCGATGGCGCGGGCTTTATAAATCTCTACATTCGCGGCGCGGCTGGGGGTTGGAGCCCGCCTGTGTTGGTCGATGTCGATCCTCATGCAGCGGTAACACGCCCCACGATGGCCCTGGATTTGGAGCAGAGTCAAGTCTATGTGTTCTATTCGGATGCCACGTCGAACTTCATGTACATGAACAAGGCCAACATGACGAATCCCGTGTTTGCTCCGGCTTGTCCTTACGTCAGTCACCCTGCAGTTTGGGATGCCACCACGACGAGGCAGAACGTCAAAGCCAGTACGGGCTTGTGGGCAGTGGGCAGTACAGGGGCGGCTACAAGCGCCATCTTCTATAACCCCATAACCATTACGGCGGGTAGCGGTAATGTGCCCGTTGTGAGCAACATTTTGCCCGCGACCGCAGGCTTAGATAGCGGATCGCTGACGCTCACGGTCAACGGCTCCAACTTCGCGAATAACGCAATCGTTTACTTCAACGGTTGGGATCGCGCAACTACGTTTGTTAGCAGCACGCAATTGACAGCAAAACTGATGGCTTCGGATCTGCAGGCGTTGGGCGCCTTTTCGGTCAAGGTAATGAATCCGAAAGGTGGAACTTCTGCGGCTAACATCAACCTGACTGTTACTGCAAACATTAGCAGCCTGTCACCATCGAGCGCGACGGCGGGGGGGCCGGCTTTCACTCTCACGGTGAATGGCTCCGGCTTTGTTAGTGGTGCTGTGGTTCGATTCAACGGTCTGGACCGAACCACTACCTTCGTTAACTCCAGCCAATTGACTGCACAGATTCTGGCTTCGGATATATTGACTGCTGGAACCGTGCCAGTGGTTGTGGTGAACCCGGGAGGAGCCGTATCCCAGGCGAGCACCTTTACTATCAATAGGCCGGCACCTGTGCTCAACACTATCTCGCCCTCAGGCGCGATTGTAGGAGGCAGTGCCTTTACGCTTACTGTGAACGGCGCGAACTTCACTAGTGACTCGGTAGTGAGCTTCAACGGACTCCCGCGAGCCACAACTTTCGTCAGCGCTACGCAAATGACAGTCCAGATCCTGGCTACGGATATCGTGGCGACTGGCACATTCCCAATCACTGTCTTCACTCCAGCGCCGGGAGGTGGTACCTCTAACGCTGCGGCCTTCGCCGTTGACAATCCATTGCCGGCAATCACCGGTCTCGCTCCCACCACTGCCACTGTGGGCGGAAGCGCATTTACTCTGACTGTCAACGGCAGTGGCTTTATTAGCGGATCAGTCGTTCGATTCAATGGTCTGGATCGCACGACAGCGTTTATTAGCCCGACTCAATTGACGGCCCAGATCACCGCCGCGGACATTCAATCAATCGGGGCCTTCCCAATTACTGTGTTCAACCCAGCTCCGGGTGGCGGAAGCTCCAACTCAGCCGACCTCGCTGTGAACAACCCGGCGCCGGTACTAAGCACTATTGGTCCGGTGAGCACTACAGCAGGCGACCCGGCGTTCACAATAACCGTTAATGGCACAGGCTTCATCAACGGTTCATCGGTGCGCTTCAATGGAATAAATCGCACGACCACCTTTGTCAGCAGCACACAGCTGACTGCACAAATCCAGGCCTCGGATGTTCAAACTCCGGGAACATTCCCGATTACCGTGTTCACCCCGGCGCCTGGTGGTGGAACGTCCAATGCCATCGATTTCACAGTTAACAATCCGTCACCAACGTTGACAAGCATCTCGCCAACAAACAAGACTTCGGGCGACGCTGCATTTGTGATGACAGTCACCGGCACCAACTTCGTAAATGGTTCAGTTGTTCGCTTCAACGGCAGTGATCGCACTACGACATTTGTCAGCAGCACACAATTGACCGCTCAAATCACTGCGGCTGACGTCTCCGCTGGAGGTCTGTTCCCGATCAGGGTCTTCAATCCAACCCCAGGCGGTGGATTATCGAGCTCCATCGATCTCAACGTGGCCTTCAGCAATCCGTTTCCTAACGTGAGCACTATGAACCCGACCAGCAAGATGGCGGGAGACGCCGGATTCACACTGACAATAACGGGTTCCGGGTTTGTTCCTGTTTCCGAGGTGCGGTGTAACGGTCAAGCGCGATCGACAAGCTATGTCAGCCCGACTCAGCTGACGGCGCAAATACCGTCTTCTGATATAGCAACCGCGGGCACGCTAAATATGACCGTCTTTAACCCCACACCCGGCGGCGGCACTTCAAGCGCTCTGGCATTTACGGTGAACGCCAATCCGCGAACGTTGTCGGTCCTCAACGCCAGCGGCGGCGGCGGTGGAACCATCACCGTACCCATCCAGTTGACCGCGCAAGGTGATGAGAACGCCCTGGGCTTCAGCATCAGCTACGACCCAGCACTCTTAAGCAACCCCGTGGCAAGCCTGGGAGCCAACGCAAGTGGAGCGACGCTCAACACTAACTCTAGCCAGTTAGCTTCTGGTAGATACGGCATGGCTCTTTCGCTGCCGACAGGCCAAAACTTTGCCACCGGTACGCGTCAGATTGTCGTCATTAACTTCACGTCGGCTGCAGTTGCCTCCCAGACGGTTACTCAGGTTGCGTTTGGTGACCAACCGGTCGTCCGTGAGATATCCAACTCATCGGCAGAGGTCCTGTCGACAGGATACACGCCCGGAACCGTTACCCTCACGCTGGGTTATGAGGCTGATGTGGCTCCGCGACCGAACGGCAGCAATAACGGCACGGTGTCAATCGCTGATTGGGTACAATCGGGACGCTTCTCGTCAGGACTCGATGTCGCCAACCTCGGCAGCGAGTTCCAGAGAGCAGACTGCGCTCCCAAGAGCAGTTTGGGTAACGGCAGCATCACTATCTCTGACTGGGTGCAGGCCGGACGTTATGCTTCAGGTTTGGATGCCGTAGTTGCTGCAGGTGGTCCAACTGGGCCAGCGACTCCTACGGAAAACTCCAAGTCGTCAACTTCTACAATCGAATCCGCTGCTTTGCCTTCCACGACGGTGCGTCTAATGGGCGCTGACGTGGCAACGGGCGAGCAACGTCAGGTAAGCATTGAGATCGATACTGAAGGCAACGAGAACGCCCTGGGCTTCAGCCTCATGTTCGATCCTGAAAAACTCAGTTTCATCTCGGCTCAGCAGAGCGTGGAGTTGAGTTCAGCCACCCTGAATGTTAAC
>DATEUF010000271.1:0-3701 GCA_035283325.1 Pyrinomonadaceae bacterium
GGCCGCAAGAGCCGCTGCGCGTTGTGATGCTGCCGTTGCACTATCTCCGCCGTCGCGTTTTCCAGCACGCCGGCGAGCGTGTGCGTGCGCCGTTGGCGTTCAAGAACAGCGCGTGTCTGTTCGACTGATTCATCCATCGTCAGTTGCACAAAGCGGCTACGCGTCTCTTCGTCGAAGACTTCCGGCGACGTGGTTGTCAGCACGATCACCACCGGCCCATAGACTTCGTAATGCTCCGTGTGCAGCTTCCCGCTCTGCGGATCCGTGCGCGTCGCCGCGATCGACAGACGCTGATCGGATGCCAGCGTGCGCAATGAATAGACGGCAGCTTGCGCGCCTTCATCTTCGGCTATCACCAGAACTTTTCTTTGTAGTGAGTACGGGTCCTTGTAGAACAACGCCTGGCCTGTCAGCCGCGTCACTCTCACCGCTTCTTCGGGCGGCACGAACGCGCAGAGCGCATCCTGCAATGCACTCTTCCCTGCGCCGCTGCGGGCCACAATCAGCACCGCCAGCGGCTCCGAAAGTTTCCTCGAGACGGCAGCCAGGTAAGCCGTCAACACCGTCGCCCGCTCACCTACCAGACCGCACTTGCGAAAGTCTTCCACGATGCACTCTGTCAATTTTGGATCCTTGAGATAGCGAAGTGCGGCGTCTCTTTCAGCAGGTGTCATCGGCACATCGTTGTGGTTTGTATCGTCGCCGTTCTTGCGCATTGCCAACCGCGCCGCTTCCAGTTTCTCAATCATTTGCAACAGGTCCGCACTCACTTGTTGCTCGCCGACGCCGCACAACTTCGCCGCACTCTGCGCGAATAACGACCGCGCCCGAGCCTGATAAAGATCGATCGTGTCGAGATGAAAAGCGCCATTGATAGTAAGCCGCACGTTTACTCTTAGTCGCTCCAGACCCACCGGCGACAAACCTCGAATGCGATACTCACGCTCACCGATCGCATAGAGCATTGAGCCGTCATTGCTCGTCTCAACTTGCACCGTGGCAGTTGGATTCTTCGTGGTAGCGGTCGGTGCGATCAGTCGGCGAATGTTTTCAGCCGTTCCTCCGTTGGCCATGAACTCAGCCGCGTCTTTCACCGGCAACTCAACCGTTCGAGATTCAATATTCACGGCTGCCAAACGCTCGGTCATATCGATCGCTGCCGCGCGGCCCGCTACGTCCGCATCCAACAGCAACACCACGCGACGAACACGGCACTCAACCAGATGCGTGACAATCTCGTCAGTCAGCCCGGTTGTGCCGTAAGTGGGAATGACATTGCGCAGACCTGCGCTCCACAGTGCCGCCGCGTCGATCACGCTCTCAGTAACGATCACATCGTCAGTGTTGCGTGCACCCTGCGGGTTGAAGATGCCCCGCCGCTCCCCAGGGAGATACAGATGCCGCCGTCCTTCAATGCTCCGGCCGTAAAGTCCAACCACGTGGTCGCTGTTTGCTCCGGCAGCGGCGACTAAAGGAAAGATCACGCAGCCGCGCATTAGCTCCTTACCCGATCCAGTTAGTACGCCGACGCGTCGTAGTGCACTGCGTCCTTCCGCCGGCAGCTTCTCCGCCAACGTCCCGTCTGAGTAACCAACTCGAAACGCAGTCACGAACTCCGCCGCCGTGATGCCCCGCGCTCGCAAGTAGTCCTGTGCCGCCGGCGTCTCCAACAATCGAGCGTGGCAGTGATCCACTGCACGCTCCAGCCACTGTTGATCTTCAACTGTCACCCCCTTCGACTCAACTTCGCTTCCACCAAGCCGCTGATGTGCTTCGCGAAAGTCCACGCCGTCAGCCTTCATCACAAAGCGGTACACGTCGCCGCCTTCACGACACGCGCCCAGACAGTTCCACAATTGTTTCTTTGGATCGACTATGAGGCTGGGTTCGTGATCGTTGTGGAAAGGACAAAGTCCGACTAACTGCTTCCCGCGTTGCGTGAGAACGACGCCGCGCGCCCGGATGAACGAGACCAGCTCATTCGCCCGCTTCACCCGCTCGATCTCTGGCTTGTCGATCAGCATCCGTTCTGCTCGTTTTCCTGTTCAGGCTGGAAAGCTTGTCAAGCTACTTATGTGCTCGTCACTAGATAGCTCATATGTTATCTTGCTGTCAAGCACCTTGAGGGTCGGGCTTACACTGCCTCACCCCAACCCGAGAGGTGCTGACAATGCCAAGGAAGAACGCGAAGCCAAAAGAAAAGGCAAAGACGCAGATGGATTTTGGACAAAGACTGGCAGGTTTTCGAAAGGAAAAGGGCTTGACCCAGCAGGCCCTGGCTGAACTTATCAAGCTGCACGTGATTCAGGTGCGCCGCTACGAGAGCGGCGCGTCACAACCCACCCTGGATGTGATTCGACGGCTCGCAGTCGCTCTGCAGGTGAGTGCTGATGTGTTGATCTTCGGCGCTGACGAGCGCGGTCCCGATGGCGATCTCCAACTCCAATTCGAAGCCATCTCCAAGTTCGCGCCCGAAGAAAAGCAGATCATCAAGGCCCTACTTGAAGGTATGATCCTCAAACACGAAGCCAAACGGTGGTCGTCGGCCGCATAACCGGAAAATAACCAACGCGCTCGCTTCGGTCAGGGAGTGATTTTTAGATCTGGCCGGTAGAGTTCATCGACATTCTTTCCATACCATTTATCTAGTTGCCGACCACACCAAGGACAGTAGGAGATACACAACTCTGAAATCGTCGTCACCGGGTATTCAGTTGGCGGCAGTAAGGCGATCTCTTTGTCGACAGCTCTGTGCTGAATGATGAACTCTGGTTTTCCACCCAAATTTCGGCCCACAAGTATCCCAGTGCCTCTTTCTCCGGCAGCTTCATACCAAGTCTTAAACGGAATGCAACACCATCTCATGATTGTTATCTAAAGAACCGGGAAATAAACTCTGCAGCCTCCGGAGCAAAGCGGTATTCACGAGCCGTAACCCCACCCATTTGAGTAACTGATTCGCGCACGAGCCCCGCATTCTTCAATGTTTCGATCAGAGCTTTCGGAATATTTGCTCTGTACACTTGACCACCAGCTCTTGCTGCATTTGCAAGCGCTTCTGCACCTTCACCAGTAGCTACCGACAATGCACGTCCCGCTCCTGGCGCTTGCGAAAGCTTAGTAACCACTTGAATAGTAGGTCCAGCATCTGACGCTGCCGCTTGGATCGCTGCCCGTGTCACTCCACCCGCAAACTCCGCTGCGGTGCTTCTGGCGAACAGTCCTGCAACCCCTCTCCAAGCCCCGCTTATTAGTCCGCCGGCGACTTTCAGGCCTCTGACAGCTGGGAGGACTGTTCCGTAGACCTCCCAGCTCGAATCTTGTACTCCTCCGCGATTGTTTGTGAAGTAGCGACTCGGCGCACCGGAAAAATCCAGGAGCGTGACGGGACCCAGGCCGCCTGAAGAATATGCTCTTTCCAAATCCCCTGGCAGATAATCTCTTCCTGTTTGGTTGTATAGAAACGTAGATAATGTGTACCAATCATCATCCTTTTCCCATTGGATAAGTCTGTTGCCGTTATCATCAGTGCCAGCCCATTTCCAGAGGCCGAATGGATCCGTAAAACTCAGAGGGTTGTTTCCTGTATATGGGTAGAGATTCCAACTCTGTGGATCGTCTTCATGTTGATCTGCAAAGGGCTGATCCGGACTCGTGAAACGTCCTTGTGTGGATGAGTAGTAGCGAGCAAGGAAGTAATC
>DATEUF010000272.1:0-6101 GCA_035283325.1 Pyrinomonadaceae bacterium
GCAAAATTCCCAATCCGCAATTCGAAATCCAAAATTGAGTCGCCCTTTGCTCTTAGCGGTTAGCTCCGCGCTCCCTGCTCTTTGCTCCTAGCGTCTGGCGCTTTGCCCTATGCCCTTAGCTATTAACGCTTGGCCCTTTGCGTTCTTTGTGGTGAATATCTCTTTACAGGAAACCCAGAAGAACGAGAAGTGAAAGTCGAGATTCAAGACGCGACCCCATTAGCTCTTACGGAATTGGCAAAAAGAAAATGCGAATCAAACGGTTTCTGGACTGAGGTATATGCCAACACGACCAAAATCTAGACGACAATTTGCGATTTGTATCCGGACGGATGATCCTGACTTGCTGACGCCGCGGCGGATTTACGAAGTCCTGCCAGACAAGAGTGCAGCCAAATCACAATATGTTCGCGTCATCGATAACGAGGGTGAGGATTATCTCTACCCTGGGACGTATTTTGTGTTTGCAGACTTTCCACCAGCAGTGGAGCAAGCCCTAATGCAGGCGTCGTGAAGTCTAACGACGGGGCTATGGATCTGGTTGGATAAATCCGAAATTCGAAATTCCTCGGGACTCAGCGCCCTCAGCGCCTGCCCGCCTGTCTGCCGATCGACAGGCAGGCCGCCAGGCAGGCGGGACTCCGCGGTGAAATCAAGAAAATCCGAAATCCGCAATTCGAATTCCGAAATTCCCAAAGGGGTTTCCCCTTACGTTTTACGCCTCACACCTAACGAAAAACAATCCCTTAGCACTTAGTTTTAAAGTCGTGAAAGGAAATCAACAGTATAGGGTGGGAGGCCGTCGGGATGCGCGTTGGCGTATTGGAGTAAGGCTTCGGCCAATTCAGTGAAGCGATCTGCGGGTATGCTAGGGGGAACGATAAGAACACCGTGATGAGCGCGCAATTCGTTATAGAACTGGAGCGTGAGGCGGATAAAGTCGTCGCGATTGCGCGTCACAATGCAGCGCTCTTCCAGGGCAGCGCGTTCGAGTTGTTCGAAGTCAGTGAGCCCTTCGGTCCTTACTTCGTGAACGCTGGCAGCGTCGACTCCTTGGCTGCGCAGCCTTTCGGCAATTCGCTGGCTCAAATCTTCATCAAGGTAATATCTCAAGAGCGCGCCCGGGTCAGAGAAGGGTGCCGATCGGCGAGTTTCTCTTTGCTCCAGGCTTCGTTACGTAAAATCTGGCGCTCGATCTCATCCGGGTAGAGTCGAAAATAGGTAAGCGCAGAGCGCAATTGCGGCTCAGAGAGCCAATGATAGGATTCGCGCAGTCGGGCATCATCTTGATTCAAGCTTTTGTAGGTGGCGATGACTTCCCAAACATCCAGACCAGTACCGGCAATACGAGCGCGCCGTCCGGACGGTCCATCGGCAAAAACAATCCCTGGGCAGCGCTTCAGCTTAACCGCTTCGGCGAGCAGTTCATTGGCGACGGCGGAAAAATCGCGGCCAGAGCTTTCAGCTTGCTCCTGAATGATTTTCGCCACTTCATCTGGAATTCGCAGGCTTTTTTGCACGCTAGACATGATCGATCTCTGATATCGTTTACGAATGACATTAGAATACAATGACGGACATTGCATTTCAAACAGTCGCCGGGTGGAGCGGCACTGAGATCCCCTGCTCCCTGCTTTCGGATCGCCTAACCCATGACGAAAGAGAATCCTTGACGCCTTACGATATGGCTTAAGTTACTGATCTCTGACTTCCGACCTCCGACCTCTGGCTCCCGGCGAGTACGAAGGATTGAGGAGGCTTTGTCAAAGAGCTAAAAGCGGACTTGATAGACGCGATAGGTCAGCAGACAATGTCAATATCGATTCTGCTGAAAAACCCTATGAATGCTTCGACGATGCCCCGCCTGCCAGGGCGCGGGCAGGTCAGCATGAACGGAAAATCTCCAATGATTTCAGAAGCTCCTCTCTGCCTGTGCTCTGGCAGACAGGCGTTCGTCCTGAGGCTCTCGAAGGATGAACGGAGGGTTTTTCAGCAGAATCAATATCACGGCCTGACCCCCGTGACTGGCGTGATAAAAGAGGTAATATGAAATTACAGACTGTACACGCGATTTTTAAGGACGGAACTCTGATATTCGCCGATCCGCGTTTGGCACCCAAGGGTGTAAAAGAGGTTGTTCTGACTTACCTAGACGAATCTCCAACCGAGATGAAGGCGGAGGTGGACCCGATCAAGGCGCTTCGCGGGCGAGGAAAAGGGGAGCGACTAGTCGAAAAACTGCTGCGAGCGAGACGAGAAGACCGGGAGCATGAGTTGTTCAGTCGGAACCCTAACCCCTGATACTCAAGCCCGGATTTCCGAGTCTCAGGATAGTTACTCTGGAGGCCACATGAAACACCAATCTAAAGAAGATGCCGAACGGGCCATCTTGGAGCGCATGAGCCGGCTCGATGCTCAGCAAATTTCTGAGATTTTAGATTACATCGACTTTCTGGCAGATAAGAAGCAACAACTCACACCTGTCGCGGAGCTTCTTAAAGAAGCCGCTGGACCGAGGGTGAATCTCCATGATGTGCGCGCGAGTCTGGCCACGATTAAAGGACAGTTGTCGGATGTCGTTCGCGAGGAGCGTAACGAGCGCGGATGAACGTTCTCTTGGGACATGGCCCTTACCGCTTTGCCCTTAGCACCTAATTGCTGACCTCTGACTTCTGATCTCTGACCAAGAAAATGCTAGTATTAGCGGTGAGACTTTCGGTCGGGAGGATTCCACTATGAATTTCGGAGTTTTGTCTGAGCTCGAAGCACACATTGATCAACTGTCCGTTGCTGAACAACTTGCACTGCTTGAATACGTTGCACAGCGCCTTCGGAAGAACCTCGGAGCGCAGAGCGACCTAGAGAATGAACTGGCGCTCATGGCCGCCGACCCCGACATTCAAAGGGAACTGCGAGAAATCAACGAAGAGTTCGCGTCTATTGTTAATTAGAAGTTGAGGATGCCTCGCATTTGCGAATTTTTTGGTGTGGTTATTTATATGTACTACAATGACCACCGGCCGCCACATTTTCACGCGGAGTATGCTGAGAGCGAAGCATTGTTTACAATTGACACTTTGGAAATCTTAGAAGGCGAATTGCCGCGGCGACCGCGCGCGTTCGTTGTCGAATGGGCTTCGCTGCATCGTGAGGAGCTACGAGTTAACTGGGAGAGGGCCAGACAAGGTACTCCGCCTCTTCCCATCGAGCCGCTAGAATGATTGGAGTTGCACTATGCCACGTCCGGTGAGAATTACAGCGGTTAAACATGTGCACGCCTTCACAGTGCAATTAGATTTTACTGACGGGACAAGGAAGGAAATCGACCTTCTTCCTTACCTCCATGGACCCATCTTTGAGCCGTTGCGAAACGATCCGCGCATGTTTCAGACAGTTAAGGTAAATGAGCGAATGGGAACGATTGTGTGGGCTAACGGCGCCGACATCGATCCAGATGTATTGTATAAAGGATTGACACCAGCTTGGGAGGACGAGGAACGTTCTGTTAAAACGCAGCCGTCGGAAATTCGGGATCAGAGGTGAACAACTTGTGATAATGATCGAAAGCACAGAGTTAAGAAAAACCCAAATTCCGCAATCCGAAATGTTCTTTCTGACCTCTGACCGCTGGTTCTTATAAATCCGCAATCCGAAATTCGCAATCCGAAATTCTTAAGCTCTGGCTCCATGCTCTTTGCTCTTAGCCCTATGCGCTTACCGCTTTGCCCCTTGCATCGCGCTAACTCAATAGATGTGAAATTCAAGATTCAAGATTCAAGACACGACCCGATTAGCGCCGGCGTTAGGGGAAGATGGGAGATGTGGTGGAGGGCGGACTGTTCTCTACACTCACAGGCATGAGCGGAGTATAATATTGGCGCAGCAGACACCCAAAAGCGTTACGCTGCTAGGGTATGTCATAGCACCCGAAACGGTACGCGAGGTTATTAGAAAGGCGTCAGCCGTTAGCTGGGGCACGCACCTGCTCCGGTGGCGCTATTTCGATGTGAACGATGGAGGTGTAACATATCATCGAGATGCGTTGATTCCGGCGGGGTTGTGGCATTTGCTCAAACGGGTTTACATAGACCAGAACTGGCCGGTAGGGACACGCTTGGGGGATTTGAACGAAGAGGCTCTAGCGACCATTCAGCATCCTGATACGGAGATATACGTGTACGGCTACTATCGAACCGCCCCGCCTCGCTTGCAGTGGGGATTTCTAAACCGCCAAACCAGCACGGCTGTAATCTACGATACGGAAGCTAACCTTATTGCTACCGTTTTCAAACCTGAGGAGGGTTCTTTGTTCTTCGAACGCCAGATCGACACGGTGAAGATTGGCCGAAAGGAATGGAACGTATGAGTGTGCAAGAACTGGAACGCTTGGTCAGAAAGTACTATGGCTACGTTGCCGATCTAGAGGGCTCTGGGGTTGAGGTTTTCGACCTGCTCTTCGTGCGGGATAAGATTCAAAGGATTCTGGAGGAGAGTACTCCAGAGACGGAAATTCCGGACTCTCTATTTGAACGCATCTATGAATTGGATCGTCTGCTATGGGCGGAGCGGGAAACCTTCCTGATGGTCGTTGGGAAGAAAGAACTCCGACATGCGCGGCAGCAACAGCGCAGCCCGCGCGCTCGGTGGTGGTGGTATCTCGACGAGTTGAAAATATTGCCCCATTCACTTCAAGAGCAGCGTGAGCGGCTCGCCCGTGCTTTCGTCCGGGCCGGTGGTTGACCGCTGTGGGCCGACCCATTACAAGCCTTCTGGGGGTGATGAACGCGGTATTTACGCCACTACGGTCGAGAAGAGCTTGAGGACGATCTAAAGTATGCCCGTGGTGAGTAATACCTCGCCGATTCTGAACCTAGCTCTCATTGACAAGCTTGCCCTATTGCGAGCCCGTTTTGGCGAATAACCGCAGGTCAGTGTTCGCGATGCGGGTTTCATATGTGTTAAACTTATCGGACGCATTCAGGATACAAAGAGGTAAACTGTAAGCCGGAGGGTAGAGGCTATGTCCACACCAACTGACATTGGAACACTGATCGTTCGGTCGCCGGAAATCCGCGGCGGCCGTCCGCGCATTGCAGGAACCCCCCTGACGTATTCTATTAAACGACCTGAGTCCGCTCACTGAACAATCCGCCAGGAATGGTTTGGTAAAGTTTACGGGAATCGAGGGTTTGTCATGGAAACAGTAAATATCGATGAGATGCATCGCGATTTTTCCCGTGTCCTTGAAAGGGTAGCTCGGGGTGAGGAATTGGTGATTATCAGCGCGGGCAATCCTATCGCGAAATTGATTCCTTTCCATCGGCCTTCCGCGCCGCGCGTGCCGGGGTGTTGGAAAGGCAAAGTGCGCATCGCTCCTGATTTTGATGTCCTGCCGCCAGAATTAGCTGCGGCCTTTCGTGGCGACACCCCGTGAATCTACTTTTGGATACCCATGTCCTGCTGTGGTGGCTAGCGGACGATTCGTCTCTGCAGTCTGCCGCTCGCGATGGGATTCGAGACGAATCCAACGACGGCCTGGGAAATCAGTATCAAAAAGGCTTTAGGAAAGCTCGATGCACCGGATGATCTCGCCAACGCTCTTGAAGTTAACAATTTCCGCTCCCTGGAAATAACCGTTGCCCACGCGACGAAAGCGGGAGCCCTGCCGCGCCACCATGACGGTCCGTTCGAAAGACTGCTCATCGCACAGGCGCAAACCGAGCAACTAACCGTTACGCATGATGCAAAGTTTCGCGCGTATGAGATCTCGGTGATCTGGACTTAAGGAAATGCTTCAAGTTGTTTTCTGGGGCATAAATCAAAATTTCGAATTCCGAAATTCCCAAAGGTGTTCTGCTTAGCCTTATGCGCTTAGCTCTTAGCAGATTGGCTCGATGCTCCGCGCTCCCTGCTCCATGCTTTCGGATCGCTTAACGCCTTACGAGATATGTCAAAGAGCAAAAAGCGGACTTGACTCCTTTGGCGGGCTCAGGGCATGCTTGGCGCAATAAAATCTGTTTGTGGCCGACTGCCGAGACGCGGAGAAAATCGAATGAGGCCGTTGTCGCGCGGAAGAATAAACTATGTTAATTTACGAGAAT
>DATEUF010000273.1:0-4465 GCA_035283325.1 Pyrinomonadaceae bacterium
CTTCACTTTGCTGCCGATGATCACATGCGGCCCGACACAACACTTGAAAATCTGGCTAAACTAAAACCCGCGTTTGCCAAAGACGGCTTCGTTACAGCAGGAAACGCCTCGGGTATCGTTGATGGGGCGGCAGCGCTCGTAATCGCCGGCGGTGACTACGTTAAGAGCCGCGATCTAAAGCCGATGGGCCGGATCGTGAGTTGGGCTTACGCTGGGGTGGAACCGGAGATCATGGGTATCGGACCGGTTCCCGCAACTCGCCAGGTGCTGGAGAAGGCTGGTCTCAAGCTTGCTGACATTGATCTAGTTGAAGTCAACGAAGCTTTTGCTGCGCAATACCTCGCCGTCGAGAAGGAACTGGAACTCGACCGTTCGCGCACGAATGTAAACGGAGGCGCGATTGCGCTCGGTCACCCGCTTGGCGCCACGGGAACGCGGCTGGTCTTAACGGTGCTCCACGAGTTGCATCGCCGCGCCGGCCGCTACGGTCTCGCGACAGCGTGCATTGGTGGCGGTCAGGGCATCGCGATGATTGTTGAGCGAGTCTGAAGCCAGTTAGCGGACTGCAGACTACTGGCAACGGACTACGGACAACCCCCCCTTCCTGATTTTCCGATGAAAATCCAAATTTTCGAAGTGAAGACGTGACCGCGGCGACGGCTTCTCATTCAATCACTGCCAAAAAGCCCAGTTTATGACCAGACCAGGATTTCCCCAATTAGGCATAACTCTTGCGAACGCTCTTGGCTAGGCTATAGCAGGTTTCTGAAAGACGAATTCGAACCGGCGAGTTGTCGCCGCCTTGTATGGCTCATTTGGTCTCTCGGTTCGCCGGAGTAAACGGCACCAACGAGGCGGTGCTCCCAAAGTCTGGCGGTCTCTGCGCGATCAACGAATCTTCAAAAACCCTTGGAAGTACCCATTGGCAATTCGTTGTGAGGTCGGGGGAACCACAAGAGTTTACTTGGATCTAATCGTGTCCGACTTGCGCAAAGCGTGACAGGCGTGATAGAAGGTCACATCTACACTGTGTTGCCAGTCGACATTGCTTCTTTGATGCTTAATTCCATTGCTTTCGAATTCTGGGTCACAATCTGGGCCTAGGGTCGCGCGGGTGCGCCCCTCAACAGTTAACTCATAACTTTTAAGGAGTTCCCTATAATGTCGAAAATAATGAGGCTCTCGTTTGCTGTCTTGCTAGCTCTCACGTTCAGCGCGGTTGCAGTGGCCCAGTCGCAAGCTACCGGAGGACAGATCGTTGGTACGATAAAAAATCCGAATGGTGAACTGGTACCTGGAGCGACTGTTACTATTACAAACGCGGCCACGGGTCTAACGCAAACCTTAGTTAGCAACGACGAAGGTGGCTTCCGCGCCGTCTCACTGCCGCCTGGCGATTACACGATTGAAGTGACGGCCGCTGGTTTCGGCAAGGCGACGCAGACCGGCTACAAGGTGGAGGTCGGCTCGTCGCTTGATGCCAACATCACTCTGAGCCTGCAGAACGTCTCCGAAGAGGTGCTCGTCACCGCTGCCAGCGTTGAGACGACACAGGTGCAGACACCGACAGTAATTAATCTGACGTCGATCAGTCGACTGCCGATCAATGGGCGGCGCTTTCAGGATTTTGTCCTTGCGACCCCCTCGGCTCAGACTGATCCTTCGCGCAATCAGATTTCGCTTGTCGGCCAGCGCGGAATCAACGCCAACATCCAGATTGATGGCGCAGACTACACTAACCCATTCTTTGGGGGCTTGCGGGGCGGCGAGCGTTCTAACAATGCGTTCAGTATTCCGCAGAGTGCGATCCGTGAGTTCCAGGTTGTGGCATCCGGCTTCAACGCCGAGTTCGGACGGTCGACTGGTGGTATCGTCAACGCGGTGACCAAGTCGGGTACAAATGATTTTTCCGGGAACGCGTTCTACCTGCTGCGCCCTGCGAAATTCGCGCACAGAAATGCGTTCGGGCAGATCGCTGCGCCAACCCAGAAGCAGTTTGGCGGTAGCATTGGCGGGCCCTTCTTCATTCCGCGCTTCGGCGAGGGTGGCGACTCCTACTTCGGTGGCCGCGATAAGACTTTCTTCTTCGCTTCCTACGAGCAACAGATTTTGAATCAAGAGCGCGCCGTGCTGTTTGAGAGGCTGCCGTCCGTGGATCCGAACATCGTCGGCGTAGGGGAAGCGCATACGTTTTACCGTGTTCTTGAAGGGCCGTATACGCAGACCAATGGGGTCAAAGCCTTCCTGACCCGCTTTGATTTCAATCTCAACCAACAGAACCAGTTCAACATTCGCTACAACTATGCCACCAACACCGCCGCCAACGCCGTGTCGGCCGGCACGTCGTTGCAAGCTACGACGAATAGCGCGCTCTCCAACAACGGCACGGAGGGGGACCGCCAACACACTGTTGTCGCCCAGCTCACGACCTTCTTCACTTCGACGGTGATTAACGAATTGCGGCTACAGTACTCGAAGGAAGACCGGCCCCGTCTGGCTAATGAGCTTTCTCCGCTAGTCAATAACGGTATTGGTTCGTTCGGCACGGTTTCCTTCCTGCCGACCACCGAGACCGATATCCGTAAGCAGGTCATTAACAACCTCTCCTTGATTCGCGGCAACCATAGCGTGAAGTTAGGTTTCGACATCAGCCGCAACACTGCGACGCAGCTTTTCGCGCAAAGACAGACCGGCAACTTCTCGTTCTCCGGCCTAGGCGGTAGCGATCCAGCCACGCTGATTCGCGTGCTCAGAATTATGTCGTTTGGCGGGAATACGACCACCGCTGATGCCAATGCTAACACCAGCGGAACGATCCTGGATCCGATTAACCGTTTTGACGACACGCGCGTCAGATACCAACGCCAGATCGGGAGCGGTCTTGCCGATCTCTCGGCAACCGAGCTTGCCTTCTACGCGCAGGACTCCTGGCGCGTACGACCGAACTTTACGCTCAGCTACGGGCTGCGTTATGAAGCGCAGTTGCTCTTCGAGCCGGAGACGACCAACACGGCGCTGACTGACCTAGTAGCCAACACCTCCTTCGCCATTGGCGGCAGAGTCGATCCCCGCATCATTCCCGATCAGACTAAACAGTGGGCCCCGCGCCTCGGCTTCGCGTGGGATCCATGGAACGATGGTAAAGGTGTCATTCGCGGCTACGGCGGTATCTACTATGCACGCATTCCGCTGCTCTCGCTCGCGTCGCCGGGCAACAACTTCCGCGCGATACCAGGCAACGTGCAGTTGACACTTCCTTCGTCCGGTCTGCCCTCCAGCATCAATACTATTTACGAACAATTCCTCTCAATCGGGATCAATCTCAACAACGTTACACTCGGAAGCCTGCCTATCCTGACCGTTGCTCAGATGCAGCAGATAAATGCAAACATCGCGGCCGCGAGCGGTCGGCCCTTCAACCCGAACGCAGGCCTGCAGCTGATTACGTCGGGCGATCAGTTGGAGAACCCACGCGCAGCGCAGTTTGGAATTGGCGTAGAGCGTGAGGTAGCGCGCGGGCTGACCATCGGCACAAATTTCGATTACGTCAACACAGTTCACTTAAACCGGAACCGCGACTACGACTTGCCCGCACCGCGGATTCGCCCCGATGATAGAAGCCTGCGCCCATACTTCGGTCTCGACTCGGCCACGCGCCCGCAGGATGTCCAGCAGCGCCCGATCAGCTCTATAGGCAACTCCGGTTACTTACAGGTGATTGAGTCTTCGGCGCGGTCGCTCTATCGCGGCCTCACGTTCCGCGCGCAGATGCGCCGCAAGCTCGGACAATTCGACGCCTTCTACGTGCTGTCCAAGACGCTGGACGATGATTCCACCGAGCGCAACTCGTCGTTCTCCGAATATGACAACTCCTTCGACCTGAGCCCTGAGTATAGTTTCTCTCGGCTCGACCGCCGGCATCAGGTAGCCCTCAGCACAGTGCTGAACGCCCCGTTCGGATTTGAATTGGGAGTAACAGCCCGGTTCACTTCAGCGCCGCCGATTGATGTCAGCGTCAGTAGTATCACTGGTATCAGTGCAGCTGCTGTGACGCTGGCCAACAACACGACCGGCGACTTGAATCAGGATCGCGGTAACTTCTCGGATCGTCCTTATACCGCACCAGGAGTTCCTCTCAAGCGGAATGCCTTTCGCAACACTCCGTTCCGTAATGTCAATCTGCGAATCCAGCGCAACTTCCGGTTCGGCGAGCGGGTTGAACTGTCGCCCTCGTTTGAAGTCTTCAATGTGTTCAAGTTCAAGAACATTTTCTTGGCTTCGACAACCGCGACCAATTATGGCAATCCGGGCGTAAATGAACTAACTGGCGAGGTGCTTCCGCCCAGCAACCCGAACTTTTTGAAGATTCGTGACGCTAACGGCAACTACCTGCTTACGAACATCGCAGGAGATCCCTTGCAGATGCAGTTTGGCATTCGCATGCAGTTTTAGACCTGTTTCCAGG